>JBDTJV010000551.1:0-2639 GCA_039935675.1 Ginsengibacter sp.
CTTCAATATTTCCAAACATTTTTAGTTCTTTAAGGATCTCATCCAATCGGTAATCATTATCAATTGTTAGTGAAACGGCTACTTCAGAAGTAGTTATCATGTCGATTGAGGTTTCGTATTTCTCGAATACTTCAAATATTTTTCTTAGAAAACCATAGGCAAGCAGCATTCTGCTGCTTTTTATTTTAATGGCAGTTATAGAATCCTTTGCGGCTATGGCTTTGACGCCTTCACTGTCAGAATCCCTTTCTATTAAGGTTCCCGCAGCTTCCGGTTCCATGGTATTGAGCAATTTAACCGGGAAATTAAAATATTGCGCGGGCCAGATGCTGGCAGGATGCAGAATTTTAGCGCCGAAGTAAGCCAGCTCGGCGGCTTCATCAAAACAAAGATGTTTTATGGGTTTAGTATTAGGAACCACACGAGGGTCATTATTATGCATGCCACTTATATCCGTCCATATTTCACAAACCGAAGCATCAATTGCTGCAGCAATCAAAGAAGCACTGTAATCACTTCCGCCACGTTTTAAGTTATCAATTTCTCCTCTTTCATTTCGGCAAATGTAACCTTGAGTAACAAAAATTTTCTCTTCAGGGTGAGCTTGTAATAAGCTTGTAAGTTTCATTTTTATATCGGAAACCTGCGGCTCGCCATAATGATCAATACTCATAAAATCAAGTGCGGCAAGCCATTGATGATGTACGCCTTGTTCCTTTAAGAAAACACTGAAAAGTTTAGTGCTTAATAATTCGCCCTGTGCAAGAATGTCTTTATTTAAAGCTTCACTGAAAGATATTTTCAAAATAATATTGAGAAATTCAAAATGCTCTGCTAAAATTTCTTTTGCTTTTTGATAATATTCTTTGTCTTTTACGAGTGCCAAAATAAAATTTTGGTAATGGTCTTCCAAAGTATCTATTTTCTTTTTCGCCTCTTCACGATCTCCTTTTGATAGGGCCAGACTGATTTCTGTAAGTGCATTGGTGGTGCCACTCAGCGCGCTCAAAACAACGATTCTCGGTTCTTCTCCATTGGTGATCAGTTTTTTAACCTCAGCCATTCTTTCAGGCTTTCCCACGCTCGTGCCACCAAATTTCATTACTTTCATAAATATAATATTTGCAGATAATTAAAATCAATAAATAAAAAAGCGAGCAAAATTATTAGATGTGCAAAGACTTTCCAAAAAAGAATGCGAAAAGATAAGCAGCGGAATTCAGCTGGTTAAGAGTTTAAGAGAAACGTTGTTTATTTTAAATTTTTGAATTCACGTATAAGGATTTTAGATTTGCGCAAATCGTAAAAGGTAGAAAGATCATTTGTGAATGCCTAAACTACCAATAAAGAATAAACCAATAAACCATCCCGGAGGTTATCTGGAAAGGAATAAAAGAATTAAATAAAAGAAATGGGAAGAATATTTGAAGTTAGAAAATCGACCATGTTTGCCCGCTGGGATAAGATGGCCAAACAATTTACACGGATTGGAAAGGAAATAGATATTGCGGTAAAACAAGGAGGCCCGGATCCGGACAACAATGCTTCACTTCGCCGGTGCATCATAAATGCCAAGGCAGTAAATATGCCGAAAGATCGTGTAGACGCTGCTATCAAACGTGCGACGGGGAAAGACAAGACCGATTATCACGAAGAAGTTTACGAAGGATATGCTCCGCATGGAATTGCCTTGTTGGTAGAAACTGCCACAGACAATCCGACAAGAACTGTGGCCAATGTAAGAATGCATTTCAACAAAGCAAAAGGCTCTTTAGGAACCAGTGGCAGCGTGGCTTTTATGTTCAATCACCTCGGCGAATTTAAAATCAAAAATGAAGGTCTTGATATCGAAGAATTGGAATTAGAATTGATAGATTCCGGGCTTGAAGAAATTGGCGAAGACAGTGACGGAAACATTGTTATTCGTACTCCTTTCAATGAATTTGGTAATATGAGCAAGGCTTTGGAGGAAAAGAAGATCAATGTGATCACCGCGGAACTCACTCAAATACCCACAACTACTGTAGAACTTTCTGAAGAAGATGCCAATGATGTTTTAAAACTGGTGGATAATCTTGAGCAGGATGACGACGTGCAGAAAGTATATCATAACCTGAAATAAATCCGGGATTGGCAAATTAAGATTTGCGGTTAATTCTTCGTTTACTACAATAATTCCTCGCTATTCTTAAAATTTCTGTTAAGAAGAGAATGGTTATTCATAATTTTTTATGAAAAAATATTTTTTTTGCGTCTTCAGTTAAACATCTTACAACCTATAATCTGCTTTTTTTATCTTTAACCAAATTCATTTACATGAGATGGAGAAATATTTTACTTCCGGCAACTTTTTTCTTTTTGATCTTTTTATTAGGATTGTCAACTTTAATTGCACAAAAAAAAATGGAGGATTATTCTTCACAATGGAATAAAGTGGAAAACCTTCAGAAAAAAGGTTTAACAAAATCTGCTTTGCAGGAGGTCGGAAATATATATCGTAATGCAAAGAAGAATGGGAATGAGCCGCAGATCATAAAAGCATTATTATTCAAAATAAATCTGAAACAGGATATTGAAGAAGATGCATCTGTAAAAGCCATCGATTCTGTCGAAAATGAAATTGCCAGTTCGAAAGAACC
>JBDTJV010000552.1:0-2633 GCA_039935675.1 Ginsengibacter sp.
ACAGGAGGTGCCTCGTTTGAGCCTGATAGCTGAGCTGTTTGAAATGCCTGCGTATCACTGTTGTTGCAGGAAGTGAAGAGTACGGCTGCACAAACCATCGTAATAAAAAATAGTTTGTACGAGTTGATAAGCTTAATGGTATTCATGGTGGAAAATTTTAAGTAATTAAATAATAATTTTTAATCCTTTGAATTGAGGCTGTAATAGTTCGAAGGTATTGAAATTATAGCAGAAACGGATTTTTCCTGGCGTACCTGTTCAGCGCAGTTGTGTGGTCAATTTTCACACCTAAGGGCGGAAGGCGGGTAGTAAAAGAAGAAATAAGCAGTATTCCTGTTTTGTGAAAATAAAGTATGGGCTCTGGCTCGACTCCCGGATCTACAATTATTTGGCTCTCAAAAAATTGCACCCACATTTTGTACAAATCCAAAACTGTCGATCCCATTTTCATAAAAGGAAGCCGACGAATAAAAATAATCCTGCGGCTCTTGCTTAGTTGCCATCTTTCCAAATTAATTTGTTTTACAGCAAAGCAACAAATAAGACGAATTGTTATTTCTATCTACGCTATGTGAGACTTAACACACTTAGAATAATTTTACTGTAGCATTCTTTAATGGCAGTTTTTATGGATCCACACAAAACCGTTCAACATGGATTTGTGACGATGATAAATACTTAAACATTTGGCTGGTAATAACTATTGATTGTGATGATAGGCCGCTGCCTTTTATAGTACTTAAAAAACAGAGCCGTGTGCACCCTTCAAACGGCACAAGGAAGAAATTGCTTTTGCGGAAATGATTATGACCGTAGGTGGGAGTCTCCCGCCAGAATTAGATATTGATTTTTATTATAAAATAAACAAACAATATTCTTCGTTTATTAAAAAAAACGACATTTGGTTTCAACTCTCAAAAAAAGACAAGCAACTGCTATGAACAAAAGAACAATCGCGACGTCTCTTCTGATTTTTTTCTTTATACAGGCAAATGCACAATTGGGTGTAATGAAGCTCGTTGGAAACGGCACGCAGGATTATAAATTGGGCTATGGTGCGTTTATAAAAACAGGTATACCCGTGTCGCCAGGCAGCGATGCTACGCTCGAAATTGGTGCCGACATCTTTCCTTTGGATGATTCATACGGTACAATAATGTGCCCTTTGAAAGCAGGATACAGATATACGCTCAATCATAGCGGCAAAGGGCTGTATGTGGAACCCCAGATTGGCTTTAACATTTATGGAGTCACCTCCTTGCAGGATAAAAACGGCGAAGATGTCGATTTGAAGTACCACGGAGTCATATTTGCAGCAGGAACGGGCTACCTGTTCTCAATCTCAAACATATCTTTTGATGTAAATCTTCGTTATGAAACAGTCATTGCTCATGGCGGGTCTAACAATTTAATCAGTCTTGGAATATCAAAGTCTTTTGGTTTCGGTAGAAGAGATTCTAATTATTAACAAATGAGTACTGTAAAAACATTGATCATGAAATTTTCTTTTGTCGCCTTAATGGCAATGATTTTTTGCTCATCCTGCTTAAAACAATCGATTCCTGATGCGATGCTTCGCAAGGGAGGTGGAACCGCAACGATTAGCTATAAAATTAGTGGTAACCCCGTAAGCATTTCGGTTGCGGATGCCGATAACCTAGGCCCCAATTCTTATCCTGAATTATACTGTATAAAAAATCAAGGCTATTATTCCTTCGAGGCCGTAGGCAGCACTGGTGAACTTACTTTTACTTTTCTTACAGACAGTTTAGCAGTTGGAACTTACAGATATGCCATTGCTATGTACGATTCGTTTGTTACTGAATATAACGGAGTGAATGAATACGTATATGCTCCATCCGACAGCATAACCGTTAATATCACGTCTTACAATAAAGAGCACATAAGCGGCAACTTTTCCGGAGTGCTCACACCCTTAATCACGCCAAGCAACGTTAATAACATTTTTGGTCAGCCCAGCTCCGTACCCATCACAAATGGTTCTTTTAAAAATGTTCCGGTGTTGTATTGAGGTCGAAAATGTATTCATACTTTTTATTTGTGGTTATGCTTTCTTCCACTTTGTCCATTGCCTGAACTGTGATTCTTTTGATTCGTATGATTACTACCCGAACTTTGATTCTTGATTTCTACCAATAGTCTAATTTAAAATATCTTATTCCCAAAAATCAAATGAATCAACCAAATCACAGTTCAGATTAATTCACCTCCTCACCAAGAAGCTATGAGCATAGCATCAATCTTATCACCTGCGAGTTGTTCAAGAGTTTGATTCAAGTTCTTTAAAAAATTTTCGTCATTCGACAGGAAAGTAGTTTACTAAGTAGTATTCCCTGGAAACCCGGTTTACCAAGAATTAAATGTTCTCCGAATATACTGTGATATCAATAAATTTTTAGTACAAAATAGGAAATCATTTTATTTGTTCCTTTACTGTTTCAGGATAAAATGAATCAACAACAAACTGATTAAGGATGAGATTGCCACCCAGAAAAAATAGATCCAGGCAGGTACAATAATTATATTATTTACTCTCTTGTAGTGAAACAGGCTGCACGCGATAAGCGTTTACAGCTTTTCCATCTTGTTGCGCAGGAATCCATTTGGGTCCG
>JBDTJV010000553.1:0-5247 GCA_039935675.1 Ginsengibacter sp.
TGAAGGATATAATGCGTTACCTACTTTATTTATTAATGAAAAATATTGATAAGAAATACCAAATGAGACTTGATTTTGACCGGAAATATTTTTTTCTAAAATGGCGCCTACGAAAAATGCAGATGAACTTTTAAACTCAGATGGCATTGAATAAGAACCCGGAATGCCACTTCCGTTTCCATAGGAGGAAGGATCCGAATAAACAGTATTCGTTGCGGACTGTTTTCTTGTAGTGAAAGAATTTCCGCCGGAGAAGGTTATTCCAAAAGTCCAGGAATGTTTTTCAACTTTCTTTGGATGTTTTTTTGTAACTGAATCATTTTTTAGGATAGTGGTATTATTGTTTTTTTGTAATTCTGTTGAGGATTGTAGACTATCCTTTTTATTTTCTTCTGGAAGAATTGTTTTTTCCTTTTTGATTGTTGTGTCTGAGACTGGCTCACTTTCTATCGGAGAAATTGCTGTCTTATCAGTTAGGAAATGACTTTTCTGGTTATTTGTTGATTCACTGGAATCTTTTCTGCTTTTGCTGAAAAGAATTGTCTTTTTCGGGTTGGAAATATTTTTTTCATCTTGTGTGGCTTTATTTTTTTTATTTCTATAAGCAAACTTTGTTGTATCATAATTTGTTGAAATGCCAGGGTTTATTCCTTGTTTAATAAAAGAAGAATCAAGACTATTTGTTGATCTACTGTCTTTGATGGAAATTTTTGCAATTACTACCTTTCTTTCTTGCTTATTTGTAATAGAATTGAAGAGCCAAAAACCACCCAAAGAAATGAGTAAAAACAGGAAAAAAAGTATAAAGATTACCTTTCGTTTTTTCTCTTTTTTTAAGATATTTTCTTGAACATTTTTCCACACTGAATCGGAAGGAACTATTTTCAATTCTTCCAGTTTTCGATGTATATCTTTTTCAAAATTATTTTGTTCCATAGTGGCCTTTTTGATCTTTAATTGAATTTTTTTCAATTCATTGTATTAAAATAACCCGCGCTCTCGCATATTGCGATCTTGATGTTCCCTCACTAATCCCCAGCATTGACGCTATTTCTATATGTTTGAATCCTTCTACGGCATGAAGATTGAAAATCGTTTGAAAACCGGTGGGCAATTGTCTTATCAGTTCTGCAAGCTCTTTTGCATGAAGATTTACTTCCGGGTTTTCAGTAGAAACGGCGTGCAAAGCCATTTCATCAAATGAAAGATCATAGCGATATTTCTGATTTGTTTTTAAAAAATTTAATGCAGTATTTACCATGATCTTCCTGATCCATCCTCCTAAAGGTCCATCGCCTTTATATTGACCTAATCTTGTAAACACTTTTATAAAACCCTCCTGTAGCACTTCTTCCGCATCATTCATGCTCTTGGTATACCTGAAACACACGCCAAGCATAGTTGACGCAAAAATTTCATAAAGCAATTTTTGTGCTTCAGGTTTTTGGCGCAGACAATCTTTTACAAGTTGATAATGATCTTTTTCCTGCATTGGTACATTGACAATCGTTTTTTGTCATTCGTTGCATTTCAAGATAACTTTTTTATTGCGTTACTTTGATGCCTTAATTATAAACTGATAACTTCAAATGAATCTACAGGAAAAAGACAAAAAATATATCTGGCATCCCTATACCCACCAAAAAAGTATGATGCCTGCTGTTCCTATTGTGAAAGGTGAAAAATCCCTTTTGATAGACGAAAAAGGAAACAAGTATATCGATGGAATAAGCAGTTGGTGGGTTAACATTCATGGCCACGGAAATAAATTTATCGCAAAAAAGATTTATGAACAGGCAAAAAAACTGGAGCAGGTAATTTTTACTGCTTTCACTCATGAACCTGCGGTTTTGCTTGCTGAAAAACTATTAGGTGTTTTACCTGGTGATTTTTCAAAAGTTTTTTACTCTGATGATGGCTCTACTGCTATAGAAGTTTCGATCAAACTTTGCCTGCAATACTGGAAAAATAAAGGTGACACAAAACGTATTAAAATTCTCGCCTTCCACAACTCTTATCATGGAGATACTTTTGGAGCAATGAGCGTGAGTGAACGCGGCATTTACACTTCCGCATTCGAAGACAAATTATTTGACGTCATTTTTATTGATACTCCGAATGATAAAAATATAGATCAGTTAAAAAGTGAAATTGATCAATATAAAGATGAATTGGTTTGTTTTATTTATGAGCCGTTGTTGCAGGGCGCCGGTGGTATGTTAATGTATCATCCGGAATATTTAGATCAGCTTTTGAAATTTTTAAAAGAACAAAATATTATTTGCATTGCTGATGAAGTTCTTACCGGATTTTATCGTACCGGTAAATTTTTTGCGGGGGATTATCTGGAAACTAAAGCAGATATTATTTGTTTGAGCAAAGCCCTTACTGGCGGCACAATGGCATTAGGTGTTACCGCGTGTACCGAAAATATTTATGACGAATTTGTAAGCGATGATAAAACGAAGACATTATTTCATGGACATTCTTTTACCGCAAATCCGCTTGCTTGTACTGCAGGAATTGCGAGTTTTGAATTGATACAAAAGAAGGAATGTATGGATGGGGTTAAAAATATTATTTCCCATCATCAAAAATTTGCGCAAAAACTGGAAAGATTACAGAAAAAAAATTACATAAAAAATATCCGTCAAACCGGAACTATTATTGCCTTTGAAATTTGCACTTCAGATAGCGATGATTATTTAAATAATATAAGTAAAATATTTACTCCATTTTGTATGGAACACGGTGTATATCTTCGTTCTATGGGAAATACGATCTACGTAATGCCGCCTTATTGCATTTCATCAAAAGAGCTAAGAAAAATATATAAGGTCATCTTTCAATTTATTGGAAAATTTGTAAGGCAGGAAAAAGATTAATTGGCTTCCGCCGCCTTTCTTAAGTTATCTAATGCTGATTCATATTGAGTTCCTGATAACTTATCAAATAGAATTCCTTCCATTTTTTTCCATGGTAGCCACCCAAGTGTTGTGTTCACATTCCATGTCAATTGTGTTTGTTCATTCAGTTTTGGAGTTAAGATAAACTGGTAGTTTACCTCGGTAGAGGAGGAGGATAGCACTTTAATAAGTATTGTGGATTTGATAGTATCAATGAGATTAAGGATAATAGCTTTCCCCTTGATGTTTTTTAAAGTGACCGATGATAAAATGTTGGCTTGTGGAAGGTTCTTTGTTACAGATACTTCTTTGTTTTCAAAGGCAGGATACCAATTTTGCCACTTTTCAAAATTCACAATTTGATCTTTCACTTTTTCTTCAGTGGCATTAATTATAACTGATTTTGAAACAGTGACTTTTGAAGGAAGTAATAAGCTGATCAAAAAAATAATGATGAAAATCGAAGCCAGGAAAATTGTAAATTTTACTATTCGCATAAGGTTACTCCCATTTAAAAACTTTAACTGAAATTGCATAAACTACAATTCCCCACAATAATAAAATAGCGATCTCCCATCTTTCATTCCATAAATTGTTTCCATCAAAAGCTACATCTCGTAAAGCATTGTTTAAGTGAGTTAGCGGCATTACCTCCGCAATCCATTGCAGCCATTTTGGGAAAACGTCGATCGGAAAAAAGGTGCCGCAAATTAAAAATTGAGGCAGCGTAATAATATTAGCGAATGGGGGAATAGTACTGTCGTTTTTAGCAATACCACTTACAATAAATCCCATTCCCATAAAGACCACTAATCCTATAAAACTCAATATGAGGAGTTCAATAAATGTTTCAAATCCGTTAATCAAAGTGAAATCAAAAAAATAGTAGCCGGCAAGAATAATGACTACGGCAGTTAACATTTGAAATATAACGCGGCTGAACATTTCTCCTAAAATAATATGTGTACGGCTAATAGGTGTCGCAAAGAATCTTTTAAGCACTAATGTATTTCTTAAATTAAAGAACATAAAGGCCACACCAAAAACCCCCGATGCCAATAAAGAAAAACCAAGTTGTCCTGGCAATATAAAGTCAATCGTTTTATATTTTCGGATAACAGATATATCGCGTGGAAAATTAAAATCGAAATTAGCATAAGCGAGTCTTCCAGGATATTTTTCGTTGCTGATTTTATTGATAATACTTTCAACAATCGCTTTAAATTGCGGCCATTGATCATTACTTGAAGTAGTGCTTTTTAGGGTGAATATATAAGGTGGTTGACCCGTAGGATTTTTCTGAATATTAATGATACCGGCAATTTTTCCACTTTCCAGGTCTTTTTCCAAAGATTTCTTATCAGGATATTTTTTAATAATAATTCCCCTTGATGTTTCCAAAGCTTTGTATAAATCATTGGTGGTATCTGCTGTACTATTAACAGCAATTTTATAACTGCCGAATGACCCATTATTACCCATAAATCCAAAAACAAGGATAAAAATAAAGGGAAATGCAAAGCCAAATACAACAGCGGAGGGACTTCTGAAAATGGCGTGTAAACTTGCTTTTGTAATTGCAAACATTGCCCTGACCTGACTGTATTTCTTCATTTGAAAACTTATATTTACTCCCGCAAAACTAATCGTGAAAAAATAAAACTTTGAAAAAGTTTTTTAAATTAAGACAAGTGTCGTATATTTGAAGGACAAATGACAGGTGAAATGAAAAGTAAAAAAGAAAAAAAATATCCCGATTACGATTTTAAGCCTTCAAGAGCGGAAGAGCCCGTTGCTTATTATGGCATTCAAAATAATTTTAAAATCGTTAAAGACTTCACCTATAATGATTATAAAAGAATTGCCACCAAAGTAGATTTTACTCAAAAAGAATGGGCAGATATTTTACATATTTCAGAAAGAACATTACAAAGATACTCCAATGATAATGGATCATTTAATAGCGGAGTTGTTGACCGGATTCTTCAGATCAAAAAGGTATTGGAGAGGGGAGAAGAAGTTTTTGGGAGCTATGAAAAATTTAATCTTTGGCTTCGAGGAAATCCATATATGCTGGAAGGCCAATTATCATTACATTCGCTCTCTAGCTTTGATGGTATTAATAGTGTACTTACACAATTAGGAAGAATAGAACATGGAATTCTGGCATGATAGTTTACAGATTAACTACCGGCAAATTCGCTAATGATATTTCCGGAACAGGTGCAAAAATATATGGCGGCCGATGGAATCCGGTCGGATTTGCAGCATTATATACTTCGCAATATATTTCGCTGGCAATTCTTGAAATTCTTGTAAGAGCCACAAAATTTACTTCCCC
>JBDTJV010000554.1:0-3976 GCA_039935675.1 Ginsengibacter sp.
ATAGATTATGAGCAGGTTGCCAAATCACTTGGATTAAAAGGCGTCAAATACATTCCAATCAGCGCGTTGAATGGCGATAATATTGTTGAAAATTCTGACAATCTTTCCTGGTATGAAGGTGAGCCATTGTTGACCTATCTTGAAAATGTGAAATTAGATTCTGATGTAAATCTAACTGACGGAAGATTTTCTGTTCAATATGTGATAAGACCTCAGGCCCCGGAATTACACGACTACAGGGGTTATGCCGGCAAAGTGATCAGTGGAATTTACCATAAAGGAGATACAGTTACTGTCCTTCCTTCTGGTGTTGAAACTGTTATTAAATCTATTGAAATCGGTGGTAAAGAAGCTGAAGTAGCTTATGCTTTGCAAAGCATCATCCTACACCTGGAAGATGACATTGATGTTAGCCGCGGCGATCTTATCGTTCCAAAAAATAATCAACCTCAACTCGAACAGGAATTTGATGTCCTTTTATGTTGGATGGATAATAAGCCCTTGATACCCGGAAATAAATATTTACTACAAACGAATAGCAGCAGGGTAAGAAGTGTGGTAAAAGAAATTGAATACAAGCTAGACGTGAACACATTGGATAAAAATTATTCTCCTGAAAATGCAGTGTTGAATGATATTATAAGAGCTAAAATAAAAACAGCTTCGCCTGTAGCATTTGACTCTTACAAAAAACTGAGGCAAAACGGAGGCGCCATTTTGATTGATGAAACAAGTTATGTGACAGTGGGAGCTTGCATGATCCAGTAATCAGTATAAATTTTTTTAATATTTAATCCTACCAATTTAGTAGACTACAAATGAACTCATCATTCAAAACAGGAAAAGTAATTCTTGCCGGTGCTGGCCCAGGTGATCCGGAATTGCTTACCGTCAAAACAGCTCGTTTTCTGCAAAAAGCAGATGTAGTTTTAGTAGACCGCTTAGTAAGCCAACAAATAATAACGAATTATACTTCGCCAGATGCCGAGATTATATATGTAGGCAAACAATGTCGGCGGGGTATTTCCACGCCGCAACAAACGATCAATGAGTTGATGGTAGAAAAGGCATTATTGGGGAAATTAGTGGTTCGTTTGAAAGGCGGCGACGTTTCCATTTTTTCCAATATTTTAGACGAATTAGAAACACTTGTTGCTAATGATATCCCCTTTGAGATCGTTCCTGGCGTGACCGCTGCTTTAGGAGCAGCGGCATTTGCCGGAATTCCGCTTACTGCCAGGGGCTTTGCTACTTCTGTGCGGTTTCTCACTTCTTATAAGTCAGATATAGTAACTGAAGAATACTGGAAGGAATTGGCTGCTACAGATGATACGCTTGTTTTTTATATGTCCTCTGAAACCATCCTGGAAGTGGTTGAAAAATTAACGCAACATCATATACATGAAGAAAAATTAATGGCAGTTATCGAACAGGCAACGACGCCATTACAGAATGTTCACATTGAAAATTTGTACGATTTTAAGAGAAAGATTTCTGAACCTTCTTTTATTTCTCCGACATTGATCATTATTGGACGAGTAGTTGCTCTCCACGAAAATTTTAAATGGCTTGAAAACAACGCCAGTAAAGATTATTACTTCAAACCCATCAATAATCAATTAATCCCGAACAATCAACCCGAAAAAATTACCCATGTTAGTTGAGCATAAATTAAATAGTTTACTGGAACTGATCAATACATCTACAAATGATGAGCTCATTTGGATAAACGGATATCTGAATGGAGTTCTTTCCAAACAAACTCCTGGTGTAAAAGTTTCTGCAAAAAGTGCAACGCAAAAAATAACTATCCTTTACGGAACAGAAACCGGCAATTCAAAAAGGCTCGCAACAGATTTTGCAGCGAAGGCGAAGAAACTGGGCCACCATGCAAAGATCCAGGGACTTGATCAATACCGGCTCACCGATCTTTCAAAGGAAGAGTATTTGTTAACTATAATGAGCACACATGGTGATGGCGAACCCCCTATTGCTGCACAAAAATTTTACGATTTTGTTCATCATAATGAATTGAAACTTCCAAAATTAAAATACAGTGTTTTAGCGTTAGGTGATTCGGGATATCCGCTATTTTGCAAAGCCGGTGAAGACCTGGATGGCCAGTTAAACAAGCTGGGAGCTAATAGAATAGCCCCTTTGCAGAAATGTGATGTAGATTATGACGTGGAAGCAGAAGATTGGTTTTCAAAAGTGATGCACGCTTTAAATGATAGTTCACAAAGCGAATCTTCTTTATCTTCAGCACCGTTAATTAAAAAAACTGCAGGTAAAAAAATCTACACTGGAAAGTTACTTTCACATGTGAATCTGAACGACATTGGCAGCAACAAAGAAACTTTTCACATAGAAATTGAATCAGAGGATGTTCAATATTTACCAGGTGATTCACTCGGAATTATTCCAGAAAACAAAACGGAAATAGTTGAGAAAATTATATCAGTTTCAGGAATAGATGGGGCCACTAATATTGACTACAAAGATCAATTGATCTCTGTACACGATCTGCTAAAGAAAAAATTGAATATTCTCAATTTGCCGGAACGTGTAGTAAAAAAATATGCTTCGGTAGTTCAGCAGGAAATTCCATCAACAAAAATTGATCTGCTGAACCTGCTAAAAATTTACTCTGTAAAAGATGCCAACCAATTTACGGAAGTGTTGAAAATATTAGAACCAATTTCTCCCAGGTTATATTCTATTGCTTCTTCACCGGAGGCTCATCCTGGGGAAGTGCATATTATAGTTGCGAAAAATTGCTTCAATGTAAATGACGAAGTGAAACATGGCCTTGCCTCCGAGTTTTTATCATTGCTGAATGAAGAAGATGAACTTCAATTTTATATAAGTCCGAATAATAATTTCCGTTTGCCCGAGGATGATAAAAATGTGATCATGATCGGCCCTGGAACCGGGATTGCGCCGTTCCGTTCTTTTTTATGGGAAAGAGATTCTAATGGAGCATCGGGAAAGAACTGGTTGTTTTTTGGGGAGCAACATTTTGTTACTGATTTCTTATATCAAACCGAAATACAAAATTGGGTAGAGACTAATTTACTTACAAAAATCGATACCGCATTTTCAAGAGACCAGGCAGAAAAAATTTATGTTCAACATAAAATCAGCAAAAACGGCGCTGAAATTTTTGAATGGCTACAGGCTGGAAGTTATGTGTATTTATGCGGCGCAAAAGAGCCTATGAGCTTTGATGTAGAAAAAACAATCTTAGAAATCATTGAAACGCACGGCGAAAGAACAAAAGAAGAAGCAAAAGAATATTTGGACAATTTAAAGGAAGTAGGAAGATATGTTACTGATGTGTATTAATACTAAAAGATATAAAATTCACGATTCACAACTCAGGATTCACCATTCACGATTCAAAACTCACCCATTAATCAACAATGTCAGAAACAAAGAATTTACCATTATTAGAAAGAGTAAAAGTTGAAGGAGATGCCCTTCGCGGAACCATTGCAGAAAGCCTCAAAGATGAGCTAACCGGGGCTGTTAAAGAAGAAGATACGCTGTTGATGAAATTTCATGGAATGTATCAACAGGATGATCGCGACCGTCGGGAAGAACGAGCCAAAAAGAAGCTGGAGCGTTTATACACTTTCATGATTCGTTTGCGCATGCCTGGTGGTATTTTGACTTCTGAACAATGGCTCGCACTGAATGATATAGCCGGCAAAGATTCTACAGACGAATTGAAAATCACTACACGACAAACCATTCAATTGCATGGCGTGCTGAAATCAAGATTGAAACCCACTCATCAAGTCTTCAATAGTGTTCACCTGGATACGATCGCTGCATGTGGTGACGACAACAGGAATGTAACCTGCAGCCCTAACCCCGTGCAGTCGCCCTTGCATGACGAAATATTTGCTTATGCTTCCAAGATCAGCAGCATGCTGAAACCAAAGACCAGGGCTTATTACGAGATATTTTTGGA
>JBDTJV010000555.1:0-2880 GCA_039935675.1 Ginsengibacter sp.
AATTTCCGACTTTTTGGTTCAACCCCGTTAAAGCATTAAACAGTGAACTTTTGCCACTGTTTGGATTTCCAACTAACGCAATATGCAGATGTGAATTCAAGAGTTAATATAATCGGTAAAAGTAACCTGTGAAATCAAAATTCTATTACGAAATAGGGAAACAGATTATTGGCACGGATTTTTATAATAACCTTCACTAATTTTACCTTCAAAAATCTTCTCAAGGAAAACAGATCTTATGAAAAATATTTTTATTCTTCTCCTCTTATTCTCGCAGGTCACCACTGCGCAAAAGATTAAGAAACAAGAAAAAATTGTCATTGAAGACTTGAAAACTTCTATTAATTACCTCGCCAGTGATCAACTGGAAGGCAGATTGACAGGATCACCCGGAGAAAAACTTGCCTACGAATTTATATCTGGTGAATTTAAAAAGGTGGGTTTAGTACCGAAAGGGGATGGTAATTCTTATCTTCAGCCTTTTACAATTGAAGAAGGAAAAGAAATTTTACCTTCCACTCATTTCATGATTAACGATACCGATATTGACCAAAATGAATTTTTTCCAATGGCTTTCAGTGGAAACGGAGAAGTTAAAGGTGATGTTTCTCCCTCTTTCCAGGAAAAAGGAATGCCATGGTTTTGGAATATAAAAGAAATCGTGCAGGAAAATCAAAATAACCCACATTTTGATTTGAAAACAGCCATACGTAACAAGGCCGTTGATTGTAAACAAAAAGGTGCTACTGCCCTGATCGTTTATAATCCATCCGAATCTTCTGAAGACCTTAGCTTTGATGGTAAGTCCAAAACGGAAACCATCGATTTCCCCATTGTATATCTTAAAAAAGATATTTCAAAAAAATACCTTTCAGATAATACGACTAATCTCAACATTGATGTAAAAACCGCCTTGGGAAATAAAAGCCGTACAGGCCATAATGTAATCGGATTTATGGATAACGGTGCTGCACATACGATAATTATTGGTGCTCATTATGATCATCTCGGACGCGGTGAAGAAGGCGGAACATTGGGCGGATCGAAAGGAGAAATATATAATGGAGCGGATGATAATGCCAGCGGAACCGCAGCGGTAATAGAATTAGCGAAATATCTTAAAGACGCAAAACTGAAAAATAATAATTATTTATTTATTTGTTTTTCCGGGGAAGAAGAAGGTTTGTTTGGTTCAAAATATTTTACAAATAATTCTGCCATTCCCCTGGACCAGGTGAATTATATGATCAATTTTGATATGGTCGGAAGACTAAATGACTCTTCTAAATTATTGATAATTGGCGGTTTTGGCACTTCTCCTTTCTGGGGGAAAATTTTACCAGAAAAATCAAAAGTAATCAACGTCAAACTTGATTCAAGTGGAATTGGTCCAAGTGATCATACTTCTTTTTATCTTAAAAATATCCCCGTATTGTTTTTCTTTACGGGCACTCATAAAGATTATCACAGACCAACCGACGACGCAGACAAAATAAATTTTGTGGGGGAATTTCGCGTAATTCAATATGTTGAGAATATTTTGAAAGAAACCAATAGTGTTGAAAAAATTGCTTTTTCTAAAACGCGTGAACCCGACATGTCTACTGCACATTTTACGGTTACTCTTGGGTTTATGCCTGATTATACTTTCCAGGGAAGTGGCGTAAGAGCTGATGAGATCATCGATGGAAAAATTGCACAAAAAGCAGGAATGAAGGCAGGAGATGTGATCGTGAAACTTGGGGAATATCCTGTAACCGATATCAATAATTATATGGAAGCGCTAAGTAAATTTAAAAAAGGCGATTCCACTAATGTTACTATTTTGAGAGGAAGTGAAAATAAAATCTTTAATGTTGAATTCAATTGAAAAAACAGGAAATGAAATTGCGTTTTGATAACCAGGCAATGCTGGAAGAATTTTTTGAAAATACCCGTTTATTGGGAATTGTAGCCCGATTGGAACAATATCGTCTTTGCTGGAATCTTAATCATATACTTAATTTTGACTTCAGAATTAATAACAGCCTGGAAATTCATTTGAATAAAAATTCACGCAATTACTTTTTTCCGATTTACCAGTTTGGCCAACAATCCGGCACCATAAAGCATTATTTATTTAACAACGAAGATGATGGAGAATATTTATTACCGGAACTAAAACACCTTGATTTTTTGTGGCTGATGAAAGATGATATTATGAAAGATGAAGAGGTAAATATTTTTATGAACTCGATCAGAACCATACCGTCAGTGCAAATGGTAGTAGAGCTGACCCCAGAAAAAATTAAAAGCAGGCAAAATCTTGTTTTCTAAATCTTAAAATAAAAAATTATGTGGCAGCAAAAAGACAACAAACTCTATAAAAAGTTTGAATTTAAAGACTTTTCAGAAGCATTTTCATTTATGACGCGTGTTGCTTTGGCCGCTGAAAAAATGGACCATCATCCCAAATGGACGAATGAATATAATAAGCTGGAAATGTGGCTTTCCACGCATGATGCGGGGGACATTGTTACGGA
This sequence comes from Ginsengibacter sp., assembly GCA_039935675.1. Lineage (GTDB taxonomy): Bacteria > Bacteroidota > Bacteroidia > Chitinophagales > Chitinophagaceae > Ginsengibacter. The sequence continues at coordinate 2,523 of JBDTJV010000555.1, forward strand.
TAAAGATAAAAAACTGGCAAAAATTATTGACAAGTTTGGCGCTGAATAAAGTGATCTGGTGAAATGAAAAATCGCATTTATTTGCTGATTTACTATCAGCAACAGGGATTGATTAGTGGGAAACTACCTTCAATCCAATGATAGAAGCGATCAATGTGAAAATAAAAAACAATCTCCAGAAATCGGTTGGTTCTTTGAAAAGAACAATTCCTATGATTACGGTTCCGACAGCTCCGATTCCTGTCCATACGGCGTAAGCCGTTCCGATTGGTAATGTGAGCGTAGCACGATATAATAAAAACATGCTGATAGAAAGGCAAACAAAAAAACCGGTTATCCACCAGGCAGATGTTGATCC
>JBDTJV010000556.1:0-2847 GCA_039935675.1 Ginsengibacter sp.
GAATAGCCGGGTCAACCTTCTTAACTGCGGCCATACCTGCATTTAGCAGAATCGCAAGGCTGTCCAAATTTTGAACATTTCCTGTTGGCCACAGAATTCCGTGATTGATTTCATTTCCACATTGAACCATATCCGGCAACGTTCCCTGCGATTGTAAAGTTTCCAAAACCTGTGTAGTATAATCAAAAACTTTTTTGGCAAGATCAGTAAAGTCAAGGTTTTTCCATCCTTCAGGTTTGTATTGTTTTCCGGGATCAGCCCATGTATCACTGTAATGAAAATCCAATAAGAATTTCATGCCTGCTTTTTTAATTCGCTTTGCCATTTCCAAAGTGTGAGGCAGATCGCAAAAACCTTTTTCCGGCGAGTAACCACTATCATTAGCAGGATCTACAAATAGCCTGAGCCGTATATAATTGAAGCCGTGATCTTTTAAAATTTCAAAAACATCTTTTTGTATTCCATTGTCAGAAAATTTTATTCCTCTTGCTTCTAACTGTGGTAGAAAAGAAATATCGGCGCCTAAAATTTTCCCTCCAGGTTTTGCAGTCGAATGGATATTCAGTTTTGAAAATAAATAAGGATCATTCGAAGTGTTGATTTCCTGATTCGCATTTACAGTAATAATATCTGTACTTCCGTCCCACAGTCCATTAGATGATGCTTTGAATTTGATATGCCCAGCGGTTTTTCCAGCCTGTAAAATTACACGGCAAGTCCCTTTATAAGAAGCTTCTTTTGCATTTTGCTTATCAATATTGGTAACCTTCCCTTTCCCGGATTTCCCGCTTTCAATTCGAATGATTTTTGCGTCTCCGGTTACCAGGAATTGAACGAGGTTATCTGCTTTCTCAACTTCATTGCCCTGTTTATCTACAAAAGTTACTTTGATCACAGATTCGTCTATCCCATCTGCCAAAAGCGTGGTTTTGTATGGAGTAAGCACTACTTCTGCTGGAATACCTACGCTATTCATTATTGGGCTGTTTTGTGCATAACCCGAAAAATGAAGCAGCATAAAAGAAGATAAAATTAGAAAAGATTTTCTACAAAATTTTATTCCTGGAGTGTTCATTGGATAGAATAAAGAGAGCATTAATTGCTTTTTTAATTAAAAAAATTTAGCTCCATATCAAATACGCTAAATACTAAATTTTTTTTATACTTTGTTTGAATGTTTCAAAGAAGACTCCCGGATTATCAGTTCTGTATTCAGAATTTTTGTTTGAAATTCAGTTACAGGTCTTTTGCTTTCGATCATTTGAATGAGTAATTCTGTGGCTGATTGGCCAATTTCAAAAGCAGGCTGTCTCACAACTGTCAGCGGAGGATCAAAAAGATCGCCTACTTTAATATTGGAGAATCCGGCAAAGCCTAATTCACTTTTTATTTTCATCTTTTTTACCAAGCCAAAACAAACAATAGTGATGCGGTCGCTCGACGTAAAAATAGCATCCGGTTTATTTTTCCCCTTAAACAATTCTGAAAGAACTGCTTCTATTTCCTCTGAAATCATACCCCCGTGATGGCAATATTTTATTAAGGATTCATTGAGTGGCAAATGATGTTTCTCCAGGGCATCCTGGTATCCTTTTAAGCGTTCTTTAGTTATGGATAAATAGGGGGAATTGGCGATATGTGCAATTCTTTTAAATCCCTGGTAGATTAAATGCTCGGTAGCCTGGAACGCACCTAAATAATTATTAGCCGTTACTTTATGCGTATCGATTTCATCGGTAATCCGGTCAAAAAAAACGATTGGCAATCCTTTTTCGTTCAGTTCTTTTAAATAAGAAAGATCAACGGTTCCGCTGGATAAAGAGATCAATAAGCCATCCACAGAACGGGAAGCGTGGTGCATCACATTTACTTTTTCACGTTCTTCCGATTCATGTGCCTGGGTAACAATTACGTGATAACCGCGGTTGTATGCGATAGATTCAATGCCGTTAATAGCTTCTGAGAAAAAGGTATTGGCAATTTCGCTTACGACCACACCAATAGCGCGGCTTCTTCTTTCCTTTAGACTTAATGCAATGGGATTTGGGCGATAATTCATTTTTTCTGCATATTCCAATACCAGCTTTTTTGTTTCATCGCTGATCTCATAACTTCCCCTTAACGCCCTGGAAACAGTGGACGTAGAAAAATTCAACGCTTTGGCAATGTCTTTAATCGTTACTGGTTCAAATCTCATAACGGGAAGTTCGAAATTTTAATCGACAATTCAGTCTAAAGGTAATTTTATTTACCAGGTTTTGAATTCAAACATCAGAGTTGCAATTAAGTAATATAACCTGGAAGCAGAGAAAAAAAAATGCATTAAAACTAATTTGAGCTGTTTCTTTTGCGTTTGCCCATTTATTCCATTTCTGCTCATCATTTTTTATAAGGTCCGGATAAAAAAACCGCGAACTAAACTATTGTCCTTTATATTGACATTTTTGGTTCTAAAAAAACAATTCAAATTCAAATAAAAAAGTTTAATGAAAAGAAATTGTTATAGCAAATAATCTTTTATTGATGAATCTGTTAAGACCTAAGAATTTACACAACCGATTGCGTTTAAAATCTACATCGTTTTCGTAAATAAATATTACTTATTTAATTTTTTATAAGAACTGTAACATTAATATTGATAACTCAAATCCATTGAAAACAGGGGCTTTCAAAAAAAAATATAAAATAATTTTTCTCATTTCTTTCAATTAAAATCTGTAAAAAATCAACCATGATCCAGAATCAACTTTTAAAAAAAATTTTGCTTTTGTTTTGCGGGTTTTGCCTGTACCACATCAGCCAGGCACAAACTATTACCGGTAAAGTAACCGGGGAAAACAGCACGCC
>JBDTJV010000557.1:0-4905 GCA_039935675.1 Ginsengibacter sp.
CCACTTTCAAATTCTACCAATTCGCCGGAACTCACATTATTTAATCCGTAAATACGGGCAATTCCATCACCTACCTGTAGAACAGTTCCTATTTCTTCAAGATTAGATTCTACATCCAGGTTACTTAGCTGGCTTTTGAGGATTGCAGAAATTTCATCCGGTTTTATATCAACCATAAAATTGTCGTTTTTTTAAGGCTGCAAAGGTAAGAAAAGCAAAAACAAATTCAAAAGTAAATTAACGTGAAAAAGAAGCAAAAACGGTAGTTTTTTTAGAATATTGTAAGAACCAAGTTTCCACATTATTGATTTCAAAATTTACTCCTGAAATTAAAATTCGCCGCTATTTGTTGATCTACTGTAAATGGAAGCTGTTTTTTTAAGATATAAGATCTTTAAGCACGAGGGCTTCATTATGAATTTCGTCCTTTGCTCCATACAATAATGTAACGGTTCCCTTTTTTAAATGATCTTTTAAAGAGGAAACGGCCTGATCGTTATTTTTTAATTCTTCCTTGTACTTTTTTTGAAATTCTTTCCATTTTTCCGGATCATGGCCAAACCATTTTCTGAGTTCGGTGGATGGCGCTATTTCTTTTAACCAAAGATCTACCGCTGCTTTTTCTTTAGTCATTCCTCTCGGCCAAAGACGGTCTACCAGGATCCGAAAGCCATCTTTTGGATCTGGCTTTTCATAAACCCTTTTGATTTTAAGATTCATCTCAGCTATTATTTTTTTGCCTCCAGATCTTCCTCCATTTGCGTGATTGCCAGGTTTGAATGAGCAATCGCTCCTCCGGCACGCATTTCTGCGGCAACCCAAACTGCTTCCATAATTTCCTGTTGGGAAGCGCCTTTTTTTACAGCTTGTTTAGTGTGGCTCCTGATACAATATGGGCATTGTGTAACGTGGGCAACTGCTACCGCGATCAACTGTTTTGTTTTTTCAGATAAAGCACCTTCTTTAAAAACAGTTTTACTGAAGTTGCGGAAAGCATCAGCAATTTCAGGATTCAGGGAATTTCTTTTTTGGGATAATTCCGGGGTTGCTAAAGGATATAATTCTTCACTTTTCATAATTGAGTATTTTTTTATTTATCAAATTCTTTTTAATTGGCTTTCAATCGTATTTTATGCTAATCAAGGAATAGAAAATTAAAAGAGAATTAGCCAGTCATCGTAGCTGAAAACCTTGGTAACAAATTTACCCATTATTGCTTTAAAAACCTTGGTAACTACAAAGCGAACGGAAGGAATTCCCAAAAAGGAAAATGGAGGTAAAATAAAAATCTCAGGAATTTGTTCGTTTACTACAGTACATTATTGGTGAATTGTAAACTCATCTGCATCCTGCCAAAAGGGAAATGTATTCCTTGTTTCTGTTATTTTTTCTTTTGATAAAGTGCAGGTAAAAATATCCTCCTGGTCCTTTTTTTGATAAATAATTTCTCCCAAAGGATCAATAACGGAGCTTTCACCATTATAATAAATATTTTTCCCATCCTCGCCAACACGGTTGACTCCGGCTACAAAACATTGATTCTCAATAGCTCTCGCGCGCAAAAGTGTTTTCCAGGCAATGTTTCTTTTTTCAGGCCAGTTGGCTACATTGATCATAAGATCATGCTTATTTTCAATTTCGCCAGGAGATTGTCTCGACCACACGGGAAAACGCAAATCATAACAAATCTGGAGATTTATTTTCCAACCTTTTACAGAAGCGATTAGCTTTTTATTTCCTGCAGTATAATGATCATGTTCGTTGGCAAAAGCAAACAGATGCCTTTTATCATAAATTCCAAATTCGCCATTAGGCAACATCCAGATAAGACGATTAAAATATTTCCCATCCGGAGCATTTGACGAAGAATCTTCGATAATCAAACTTCCGGTTAGGATAATTTTTTTGTCAGCGGCTATTTTTTTCATCCACTGAACAGTTTCTCCGTCCATTTTTTCTGCAAATAATTCGGGTTTCATGCTAAAGCCCGTAGTGAACATTTCGGGAAGAATTACGATCTCGGTTTTCTCTTGAATGCTTTCAATTTTGCGTTGTAGCATGTCCAGATTGGTTTTTTTATTTTCCCAAAAAAGATTGGTTTGAATAAGAGTGATGGTGAGTGAGGACATGTTTGCGAGATATGACCTGTAAAGTTATCCGATTATTATCACAAGTCATTTACCAGGTTTTGAATCATTTCAATCTCAAACCCCTTTTGCAATAAAAAATCCTGTAGCTTTCTTTTCCGGGTAAATAGATTTTTTTCGCTTTTTAATGTTTTCAATTTTTGTTCAGCAAGCTTATGGAAAGTTTTTTCATAGTCTTTTGAATCGATCTCATTTAGTGATTTTCGGATACAATAATCACTCACCTGTTTAAATTTCAGCGCTTGCTTAATCTTTATTTTCCCCCATTGATTCATCCGGAATTTTCCCCCTGCAAAGTGAACGGCAAATCTTTCTTCATTCAAATAATTTTCGCTGATCAGTATTGAAATAATTTCTTCTACTTCCATTTTATTTAATCCAAAACCGTACAACTTTTCGCGCACTTCTTTATGGCATCTTTCCTGGTAAGCGCAGTATTGCTTTATTTTAGGAATGGATTGTTGAGGAGTAAAGTGTTGAAATGCCATGAATCAAAAATATCAATTCGAAAAAACTCTTATCATAACCAATAATAAATAATTCAGAACTGGAGATGAAAATATAAAGTACTGATCAATAATCAATCACCTGTTCTTCAAGTTGAGGCATTTTCCTAAATTGATATTGCTGATTTCTTAACTGTGGTTCGAACCCTGCTTCCCGTATTGCTTCCTGGATGCCGTGAGCCGTAAAACGGTGAGGAGCTCCGGCAGCGCTTACTACATTTTCTTCTATCATAATACTTCCAAAATCATTTGCGCCTGCATGAAGACAAATCTGGGCTATTTGTTTGCCTACTGTAAGCCAACTCGCCTGGATGTTTTTTATATTAGGCAACATGATCCTGCTCATCGCGATCATCCGAATGTATTCTTCAGGAGTAGTAAGATTATGCACGCCACGAATTCTCGTCAATAAAGTATCCACATCCTGGAAAGTCCAGGGAATAAAATTTAAAAATCCTACGGCACCTTCGGGTTTCCTGGATTGTACATCTCTTAATTTCGCCAAGTGTTCGAATCTTTCTTCGATGGTTTCTACATGACCAAACATCATCGTTGCCGAAGTGGTAAGACCTAATTTGTGGGCTTCTACCATTATATCCAGCCATTCCTGCGAACCACATTTTCCTTTGCTGATTAGTCTTCTTACCCTGTCCGTTAATATTTCCGCACCAGGACCGGGCATTGAATCTAATCCCGCTTCTTTTAATGCTGTCAATACCTCGCGATGAGTAGATTTTGAAACTTTAGTAATATGAGCTACTTCCGGGGGCCCGAGAGCATGGAGTTTTAAGGCGGGATATAATTTCTTTAATTCACGGAAAAGATTGACATAATAACTCAAATCCAAATCAGGGTGATGGCCTCCCTGAAGTAATAATTGCTCCCCGCCATATCTGAATGTTTCTTCTATTTTTCTTTTGTACGTTTCGATGTCTGTAACGTAAGCTTCTTTATGCCCAGGAATCCTGTAAAAATTGCAAAACTTGCAATTGGCAATACAAACGTTGGTTGTATTTACATTTCTGTCAATGATCCAGGTCACTTTTCCATGAGGTACTTGTATTTTCCTTAATTCATCGGCTACAAGCATTAATTCAGTCAAAGCAGCATTTTTAAATAAAAAAGTGCCTTCTTCTACGGAAAGAAATTCGAAACGTAATGCTTTTTGCAATAGGCTCGATGTGTTCATATCTATGAGATTTCCTTTATATTTAGTAAAAATTGATGCAAAAATACAGTCATAAATTTTAACCCATCAAACAATCAATGCTTAAGATTCTATTTTATCTTATTTTAACATTGGTAAGTTTTACCTCATTTGGGCAGGAAATGTATCCGGGCGTGCCTGCGAGGTTCATCACTAAATTTAATTTTAAACAATTAAATGGCGGTGTTATCCTGATAAAAGCACGGTTTTCTAATATTTCAGATACTTTCAATTTTATTTTAGATACCGGCAGTGGTGGGATTTCGTTGGATTCTACTACTACTGAGAAATATCATATTCCTCATGTTCCTTCGGGAAGATATATTTATGGAATTGCGGGTGTCAGAAAAGTTGATTATGCGCCTAACCAAACTCTTTACCTACCGGGACTTGAAGTGAAAGATCTTGATTTTTATATCAATAATTACGAAGTGCTATCCAGCGTATATGGAATGAAAATAGATGGCATTGTTGGCTATAGTTTTTTAAGCAGGTATATTGTAAAAGTCAATTTTGACAGTTTGCAAATAAGTGTATTCCATCCAGGTTTTCTGCATTATCCGCCGCATGGAGTTTTGTTACGTCCTAAGTTTAGAGGATTGCCTATCGTGCCTTTGACCATCAGAGATTCCAGAACATTCAAGACAGATTATTTTTTTGATACCGGTGCCGGGTTGTGTTTTTTGCTGAGTAAGCAGTTTGCCGAGGATAGTTCAATTTTGATGAAAAAAAGGAGACCTGTTCAAATACAGGTGCAGGGTTTAGGAGGAAAAAAAAGAATGAAACTTACGCTCATAAAGGAACTGCAAATAGGTTCATATAAATTCAGAAAGATACCCACTTATATTTTTGAAGATGAGTCTAACATTCTTTCTTATCCTTCCCTTGGTGGCCTGATCGGGGATGATATTTTAAGGCGATTTAATCTCGTACTTAATTATCCTCAGAAAGAAATTCACTTGTTGCCAAACTCACACTTCCAGGATCCCTTTGATTATTCCTACACAGGGATGACTATGTATAACCAGGATGGAATAATTTACGT
>JBDTJV010000558.1:0-4632 GCA_039935675.1 Ginsengibacter sp.
CTGTTATCCTGCACTTTTAAATTCAAGGTTACATTCCAGTTTTCAGATGGCAAATAAGTGAGATAATAATTACCGGTGAATGCATGTTGTTTATCAAAGCTGGTGTTATTGAATTCGTTGGTATAATAGCCATTTCTTTTATCAAACATGCCAGCTATTCCGCAAAACAATTTATCTTTTATCAAGGGTGCACGGAGTGCGCCGCTGTAGCGTTGCATGTTGTAATCCCCCAAACTTGCTTCAACGAATCCGTCGACCGTATTCGTAGGTTTTTTGGTGATAATATTAATAACTCCGCCCATTGCATTTCGTCCATACAAAGTTCCCTGTGGACCGCGCAATACTTCAATCCGATCGACATCAAACAAAGTAGAAATGTAGGTATCAAGACTAAACTGGTTTACGCCGTCAATATATGTTGCCACCGCGGGATCGTAAGAAGTAGTGACAATACCCCTGATCGAAGTTACATTGCGCTCATCGCCGGAGTTATTTGAGTTCAGGTTTGGCACAATAGCTGTCAGATCTTTCGAATCCCATAAGCGATAATCCTCTACCTGCTTTGCTGAAAGTGCTGTAATACTTACCGGTATTTTTTGCAGCAATTCTTCTTTTTTTTCTGCAGTAACTACTACTTCATCAAGTCTCACCAATGAATTGTGTAATTCAAAATTTAAAGTAATTCCAGTGGACTTCACATTTACCTCTTTATCTTCATCAGCATAGCCAATTGCCGAAACTACCACTGTATATTTCCCTGCTGAAATATTATTTAAATTATAATTACCGTCATTGTCTGTGATTGTTCCTTCATTCGTGTTGAGTAAATGAATATTCGCTTTCACCACCGGTTCAGATTTAGCATTAACGACTTTTCCGGTTATACGCTGACTTTGTGCCGAAATGGTGATCAAAAAAAGCCAAACAAAAAGTAGTATCTTTTTCACTTATCCTCTTTTATTGAGATTTAAAATTGAATAACCCTAATGCAAAAATTTTCTCCATGTGCAAGTTGCAACAAATTCTTATTCTCAGAAAGAATTAAATAAAAAAATTAAATCTGAAAAAAGATGGCTTCCATTTTTCTGTTATTTAATAAAAAACTGCAGAGATGATAATGCCGCCATGCCCTGAACAGAAGGATCTTTTGACTTGCTTACGATATATAAATTATGATATTTCCCATCTGTGACCGATGATATAGGCGTTGAAAGAGTTTTAAATTCTGGCTTTCCTTTTTTTGTTGCCAATCCTTTTTCGCCATCAAAATTAAATTCACCAATTTTCTCTCCCTGTGGAGAATCAAGATGCAACTCAAATGTGTAACCCGGAACCGGGGGCTTTTGCCAACCCATGGTCAATGAAGCGCGTGAAATATTGGTAAGATCAATACTATCGATGCTGAACCAACCTGAGTTAGGTAATAGTAAATAAGTATTTCCATTAAATGTTGCTTTACTGTAACCATCCATATTTATCACGTCCTCAAAAGTCATTTTGCTACTTCTCAATTTAACAGAATTGCTGCCCATTAGCGGTTTAATATTTTCTCCACCCTTATCTGTATAATCAGCATAAATTGACAATACCCCGTTGTCTTTTGCGGGCTTATCCATGGTAGCATTTACCGATCCGGTTTGAGGCAATGACTTTTCTTTTTTATTTGCATTGGCAAGAGATAAAATCCACGAAACAATTTCTTTTGCATCGCTCTCTTTCAAATTCGGATGAGCCGCCATCGGCACCGTTCCCCAATGTCCGCTTCCGCCATTTATTATTTTTTGGGCGAGCGTTGCAGTAGCTTGTGGATCTTTTTGATATCGTTGAGAAACGGATATAAATGCGGGCCCTACTGATTTAATGTCCACTTTATGACAACCTTTACAATCGAGAGTAAGCATTAGATTTTTTCCAGCTAACTGTTCCGAAGGCATCTGGTCCCCCTGCGGCGCTCCGGCTTTATCCAGCTGGTCAGTATAGTTGGCAGAAACAAAAAGATTATTGAAATCAGGTGAAGGATCATCTTTATCACTAATGTTCACCTTATATTTTACAGGAGTTCCCGGAAAATAAAAGGTTTTATTGCCCTGGATTTCTACATTAATTACAGGCGCTGCATTGCCGGCGTATACATCAACCGATTTGCTGGTACTTGATGCTTTTTTATCATCGATCACATCGACAGAGACAGGATAATCTCCTGCTTTGGTAAGAGTGTATTGGAGGCGTGGCTCAGTGGTTTCTTGTTTAATCTGATTACCTACATGCCACAAATAGGAAACTTTATCGTTATCCGGATCTTTCGCATTTACAGTTGCGGTTATTTGTAGGGGAAGATCTCCGGAAGTTTTATCAACATGAATTCCGGAAATCTCTGGTGGCCTGTTACCGCCATTATAATCTATTCGAACGAGGCCTGCGTCGTCATTTTTTGTAAACCATCCGCTTCCATATTCCAAAATGTACAACCTACCATCCGGGCCCAATTCCATATCGCATGGATTAGCAAATTTAGTGTGCAGCATAAACGGCTCCATATTATCAAAATCACCATTTGGCTTCATATCGACCACTTTTACCCAATCGCGGATCCATTCATAAATGAACCATTTGCCATTGTAGTATTCCGGGTACCTGGTAGAATCAGGATACATATCTGTGTTATAAACCGGGCCGGCCATCGCACATCTGCCACCACTTCCTAACTGTGGAAAATCCGGTGAAGCTGCATAAGGATACCAAATATAGGCCGGTTGTGCCGGAGGCAAAACGCGTAAACCTGTATTATTCCGGGAATTATTTACCGGTCTTTGAGGATCGAACAGATCGCCGGACTTTCCTGTGGCATAATCATATTGCCTGTAAGGAATATTGTTTGCGATCACAAAAGGCCAACCAAAAAAGCCCGCTTTCCGCGCCTGGTTAAATTCGTCATATCCGCGTGGGCCGCGGGTTGCCATGCTATCGTTATTGGCGTCAGGACCTACTTCTCCCCAATATAAATACCCGGTTTTCTGATCCACAGTGATACGGTAAGGATTGCGATCTCCCATTACATAAATTTCGGGCCGGGTGCTGTCTTCTCCTTTTGGAAATAAATTACCGGGAGGGATAGAATAGCTCCCATTTTCATTCATCACGATCCGGAGAATTTTTCCCCGGAGATCATTTGTATTTCCGGCACTTCTGCGATCGTCATAATGTTCAAATCCGGGACGGTCGTCCAAAGGAGCAAATGCATGCGTGTTAAAACCATTGCCAGGTTCGTCAAAAGGGGTAGTATTATCACCTGTTGACACAAATAACATCCTGTCTTTTCCGAAGGCAATTGAACCACCCGTGTGGCAACAAATGTCTCTTTGAGAATATAATTGCAAAATGATCTTTTCTGATTTAGGATCAATGGAATCGTTTGTAAAAGTGAAGCGGGAAAGGCGATTGACAGAAGTATCTGCCGGACTATAATAAAGATATACAAAATGATTTTTGGAGAAATCCGGATCTTTCTGCATACCCAAAAGTCCCTCTTCCGCATTTACTCCGGGAGCGTTTGTCTTCCAATAAACATTCAAATAGCCCACCTGCTTCACTTGCCTGGTAACGTGATTGTACCACATGATTTCACCTCGGCGTTGTGCCACCAGTATATCAAGATTTGGAAGAATGGTCATTTCCGTAGGCTCCAAAAAAGTTCCCTGTACCAAAGTTGTTTTGGTAAAACGATCCTCCGCCGGAGTAGGCGGTGTCTTCACTTTTGCATAATCCAGTTCCTTATTATCGTCCATTGCATACTTAATACCTCCAAGAAGGTGTTTTAAAAAGTTGGGTTCTGTATAAGATTCTGCTGTATGTCCGAGCGCAGTGTACCAGGCTCTTCCACCGTCGAAATCATGATACCAGGACATCGGGTGATTCGTGCCATTGGTACCACCTTTATAACTTTTTTCATCTATGGTGATTAAAACATGAACATCTTTATTCATGTTTTTAAAATTATACCACTCGTCTTTCCTTATCCACGGATCAGGAAGTCCTTTGGTTGAAATGTTGTCTTTATCAACAATATTCAAAGTTGCCGTTTGTTGTTCTTCAGGATGACCGTTGAAGTTAGCGCCAACCAATCTTGTATACCATCCCCACTGGTAGCCAGCATCTGTGGCCGCGTGAACTCCTACAAATCCGCCACCCGCTTCAATATATCTTTGAAATGCGTTCTCTTCATAATTATTGAGCAGTGCATCGCTATTGTCGGTGGTGCTCAAGAAAACCACTGCTGCATATTGCTTCAGTGTGTCTTCATTAAACATGGCCGAATTGGAGGTTGTATCTACCAAAAAATCATTTTCCTGGCCAAGCTTAAATATCGCTTGTACTCCATCAGCAATGGAAGCATGATGATAACCGGCAGTTTTAGTAAATACCAATAACCTGGGCTCACCGGACCTTTTATTACAACTGCAAAAAAATAAAATTGAAATGACCGTCAGGATACAAAAAATACGTGAAAAGTTTTTCATTGATTAAAATGGATTGAAGATGAATTGTTTGCAACACACTTAAAAAAAATGAAATTAAATAATTATTGGCAATTAAAAATAAATTGATGGATTTTTTACTCTTATAAAACAAAAT
>JBDTJV010000559.1:0-7617 GCA_039935675.1 Ginsengibacter sp.
CTCAGCCGGTTTCCATATTTTACCGCCAGGAAAGATAAATGTGAAACTCCGGAAGGAAAAATTGTTGAGGCATACTATGTGGTGGAATTACCGACAACCGTGTGTGCCGTCGCTATTACGGAAGAGAACGAAGTGCTGATGGTACGGCAATACAGGCATCCTATTAAAGAAACACTTCTTGAAATTCCCGGAGGCTTTATTGATGAAGGTGAGACTCCCGAAGAAGCCATGCGACGCGAACTAAAAGAAGAAACAGGTTACGAATTTACAACAGTAAAAAATGTTGGAAGAATTGCTGCAAATCCTGGTGTGCTTGATAACTATACTCATCTTTTTCTAGCCCAGGGCGGCAAAAAAACCAGCGAACAAAAACTTGATCAAAACGAAGAACTGGAAGTGGAGAAAATATCAATACCTGAATTAAAAGATCTTTTTTTGGAAAATAAAATGATGCAGGCACTCCATAATAGTTGCATTTTTTATTCCATGCGTGAGATGGGATTGTTATGATTATTTTTTCAATTAAAACAGAATTTTTTTCTTTTTGATTTTACAAATTAATTTCCACTTCCGCAATCAAAAATACGCTTCCGCAAACTACTATGAGATCTTCTTCGGATGCATTTGCCAGCGCACTTTTCAAGGCCATGTTTACTTCAGGAAATGATTTGCCAATTAGTTGATATTCGTTTGCTTTTTCCTGTAATTCTTCTTCAGGAAGAGCACGTGGATTTTGAGCTTTGGTAAAATAATACCGTGCATTTTTTGGAAATTGTTCCAATACTTTTTCAATTTCTTTATCCTTTACCATTCCAAAAACAATATGTAGCTGTTTGAATTTAATTTGGTGTATTTGTCGAATCAGTTGCTTAATGCCGTCTTCGTTGTGGGCTACATCCATTACTAAAAGCGGTTTTTCACGGATTACTTCCCATCTTCCAAAAAGCCCGGTAAGTTTTTTTACCTGCGATAAAGCACTTTTTATTTTTTCTTCTTTTAATGAAAATTCTTTTTTTAATATTTCCAATGAGGTGACAACGGATAGAATATTTTTCTCCTGGTAAATACCATTCAGATCAAGATCATAATTATTCATTTCATTTGTTTCGTTATTCAAAATGGTTAAGTCGAGATGGTTTACGTGGTATGTCGAAAATAAAACCTGGTATTTTTTTTCTGCAAAATACAAGGGCGAATTGGTTTCTTTTGCTTTATCAATGAACACGAGTTTTGTTTCGGGAACCGTTTCGCCGATCACTGCGGGAATATTTGGTTTGATAATACCTGCTTTTTCAAACGCAATTTTGGCGAGCGTATCTCCCAAAATTTCTTTATGATCGTAACTAATATTAGTAATGACTGATAATAACGGTGTGATAACGTTTGTGCTGTCTAAGCGGCCACCAAGGCCTGTTTCAATAATCGCGACTTCTGTTTTTTCGGTGGCAAAATATTCTAATGCCATTACGAAAGTCAATTCAAAAAACGACGGTTGTATTTCTTCTGATATGCCTTTCGTTCTTTGAACAAAATCGATCAAAAAGGATTCAGAGATCATTTTCCCATTGATCTTAATTCTTTCCCTGAAATCTTTTAAATGTGGAGAAGTATAAAGCCCGGTTTTGTAACCATTTTCCTGGAATACTGCTGCCAGCATATGACTAACTGAACCCTTTCCGTTAGTGCCTGCTACATGGATTGTATTTATTTTATTTTGAGGATTATCCAGGTAACTGCATAAAGCCAGCGTGTTTTTCAAATCGGCTTTATATGCCTTTGCACCACTGCGGCTGAACATTGGTAGCTTGTCATAAAGAAAGTGTATAGATTCTTCGTATGTCAAATGAGTTTAGTTATTAATTGGTGAAGTTTATTTTTGCTTAAAAATTATTAAACGGGCACAAAATTACACGAAACAGTAAACAAACAAATATCAATCATTTTTGTTTTCTTACTAAAAATCAGAAGTCATAATAACTTATGACATTATCCCATAAATGTAGAATCGTTTCTACAAGGTCTGTTTTTGAAAATCCTGTTAGTTTTATATTCCTAAAAACAACATATTTCTTTTCAATCCTTTAGTAATTGATTTATGATAATTATTTAGCAAAATGCCGGATTTTGCTGAACAGAAAGGTAAGAAACTAATATGATTTTATTCTACATAAGGGGATTAAATCAATTGGTCTGTTATTTGATTAAGTAGTGGTGTCACAGGCAAACCAAAAAGTAGAATTCATGAAAAACCTCACTGAGATTTATCCAAAACCACCAACAAGAAAAATGCTTGAGAAGTTAAAAGATTGCCTGGAAAAAAATAACAATCAAATTAGCATTCCATGCCTTCCAAAAGACTTAAAATCGTCACTGGCCGGATTATATAAAAGAGGATTAATTGAAACAAAAATGGAAGTTGTAAACGATAAGAAAATGTTGTGTATCTATGTAACCGAACCAGGAAAAAAATTGCTGATAGAGTTTGAAGTGATATAATGAAATTAAGTTCCTTAACAAAATAGTAAACCAACAAATAAGCCGAATATTTAATTTCGGTGGTTTCCTAAGGTTTAGAAAAGATTTTCAAAGAGGAATTATAAATTTTCCAGTAATTCAATCACGTTTTCTCTTTTTAAGATCAGGTAACCGAGCCTGTCGTTGCTGACACCATTTTTTAACTGGTAATTAAAAATGAGTTTTTCTTCTGTGACCTGTGTTTCAAAATATTTAAAATCAATGTTGGGGTAATCTTTCAGATTTTCGCTGATCTCGTATAAATGGGTTGACAAAATAAATAAAGAACGTCTTATCTTAATTAGTCCTTCTATCACTACCGTGCTGCATTTCATGGAGTCCTCCACATTAGTACCCTTAAATAATTCATCTATTAAGATCAGCCATTTCCTTGAATCATTTACTTTCAGGATGGTGTTCTTTATTCGTTGCACTTCATTGTAAAAAAAGCTCTCGCCTTTTACAATATTGTCTACTACATTAATATTGCTGAGCAATCCATCGAACAAAGTAAGTTCCATCGATTCTGCGGGGACGCCCATACCAATATGAGCTAAAAAAACAGCGCTGCCAACGGCTTTGATAAACGTACTTTTACCGGCCATATTAGCGCCGGTCAAAAAAATAAAATTATTATTTTGATTTAATTCAACATCATAAGCCACAGGATCACTCAATAAAATATGGTATAATTTTTTTGCTTTCATTGCCGGCTCATCAGAAGGAATGAATTCAGGAAAAGTCAATTGATATTGATTGATTGCCAGCGCCATCCCATACCATGCATCGAGTTGAGAATAAATATCAACCAGTTCAAAAAGATATTGTTTATAATTATACCGTACATAATGGGCGAATGAAAGCATTTCTGCATCCGAAAGATTTTCTGCTTTTTCTTTGGTGAAAACAATTTGCAGTGGTTGCCTGTCTACCAATATTTCTGCTTTTTGTAATTGTTTCCTGAGATTTATCGGTGCTTCGTCATTGAGAAAAATATCCACCATTTGCTTCATTACTTTTATAAAATCAAATGCATGACCGACTGAATATTTTACCAATGAAAAATCGGGGCCATGCAATAATTTATACAGGTATGCAGAAAATACGGTGGCACGGGAGGGAGGTTCATCTATAGTGGATTCAAAAAATTTATACAACATCATTACGGAGCCATTACTTACAGTAAGCGGCCATTGGTCGCGCTTTTTAATGAATATCTTTAAAATTTTCTGTACATTTTTTATTGAATCAATATCAGGTAAAGACCTGGTGAAAATTTGTCTTAGTCTTTCGCGACCACCGGTAGTTCTTGTGAGGTTTAGTTTATCAAAAACAGAAAATTCATTTTCATGATCGAAAATGGAAAGATCGTTTAAAGTCGTTTTATCTGTTTCCATTAGTCCGTGGATTGATTTTAGCTGTTTATTGGTTTTTTAATTTATTGGATATAAAATATTACCTGCAAGACTTTTTGGAGTTTCGCGGGCTGTTTATACCGTGACTTCTAAATAAATAATAATCGTTCACCCTTAATAGATTCATCGAGTAGGGAATTTCCATAAACACAATGGCCATTTACAAAAGTATTTGTTATGGCAGATGGAAAAGTAACTCCTTCCAGCGGGCTCCAACCGCATTTGTATAAAATATTTTCCCTGTTGACGGTTGTGGTTTTATTTAAATCTACAATGACAAGATCGGCAAAATATCCTTCGCGAATATATCCCCGATCTTTAATTTTAAAGCAATCTGCGACAGCATGGCTCATTTTTTCTGCAATTTTTTCGAGGGAAATTTTTCCTTCTTTCTGATATTTCAACATCATTAATAACGGATGTTGAACCAAAGGCAAACCCGCGTGAGCATGCTCGTAAGTACCTTGCTTTTCTTCCAGCGTATGCGGCGCATGATCGGTAGCGATCACGTCTAAACGATTATCCAGTAAGCCTTTCCAAAGAGCTTCCTTATTTTTTACCTCCTTTATTGCCGGATTGCATTTGATAAGATATCCTAATTTTTCATAATCATCCGCGGTAAAGTGTAAATGGTGCACACACACTTCTGCTGTAATTCTTTTTTCTTTTAATGGAATTTTATTGGTGAAAAGTTCCAGCTCTTTTTCCGTAGTGATGTGCAGAACATGTAAGCGGCTGTTGTATTTTTTAGCAAGAGAAACTGCAAAGGAAGATGAAGTATAGCAAGCATTTTCATCTCTTATTACCGGGTGATCCGATGGCGATAAAATTGGTTTAATACTTTTTAAATTCCGGTAGTTTTCTTTAATAATTTTTTCATCTTCACAATGCGTGGCTATTAGCAATTCACTTTCACTAAAGATTTTATGGAGTGCTGGTTCGCTGTCAACCAGCATATTGCCCGTGCTTGATCCCATAAAAATCTTCACTCCACAGACTTCATTTTTTCTTTTGTTTGTTTTTAAAACTTCTTCCGCATTTGTATTGCTTACTCCCATGAAAAAAGAGTAATTGGCCAGTGAATTATTTTTAGCGATCAGGTATTTCTCTTCCAGTAATTCCTGGGTAAGCGCGTTGGGAATGGTGTTGGGCATTTCCATAAAGGAAGTAACACCACCAGCCACTGCTGCCCTGCTTTCTGTATAAATGGTGGCTTTATGAGTCAGGCCCGGCTCACGAAAATGAACCTGGTCGTCAATCACGCCGGGAAATAAATATTTGCCTTCCCCGTTTATTTCCGCAACCTTTTCTTTTATCATGAAACGGTCATCTATTCTTTCTATCCGGCCCTTTTTTAAATAAACATCTCTTTGAGAAATATTATTTTCATTTACGACGGATATATTTTTTAAAAGATAATTTTGCATATCTTGAAATTAATTAATTAAGTTACAACTCTATGCAAATTATAAAAAGTGTAATAATCGCTGCGGTATTTTTTTACCCGATTTCCATTTTTGCACAAACCACCTACATCCCGGAAGGATCAAAAGAATATAACATTTTAGACCGGATTGAAATAAAAGAGGGGAATAACAACGATCTAAATTTTTCTACCTTAAAGCCTTATAGCCGCAGATCCGTGGTACAAGAGGGGCAATTGATAGATAGTTTAAATGAACAACCCGAATCGAAAATTCATTTAACGGATATTGATAAATACAACCTTCATTCCATTTATATGGACAATTCAGAATGGTATACTGGCTCAAAAGAAAGCTTTTTGAGTAAGAAATCATTGTGGAATACTTTTTATGTTACCAAACCAAACCTGTTAGAAGTAAACACAAAAGATTTTTTTCTTGCCGTAAATCCCGTGATCAATTTCCAGGTAGGTTCAGAATCAGGTAATGACCAAAGTCTTTTTATCAACAAGCGCGGAGTTACCGCGCGTGGAAGAATCGCCAATAAAATTGGATTTTCAACGACCCTTTCCGACAACCAGGAAAGAGGTCCCTCTTTTTTTGAAAGCCGGGTGAGAGAATACAATGCCGTTCCCGGAGTTGGATTTTATAAAAATTTCAAGAAAAATGCATTTGATTATTTTGATGCCAGGGGTTATGTAACTTTTAATGTTACCAAATATATTGACGTTCAATTTGGATACGATAAAAATTTTATCGGTGACGGATACAGAAGTCTTTTTTTGAGCGACGATGCCAACAGTTATTTATTCCTGAAACTCAGTACCAAGATGTGGAAATTTGATTACGAGAATCTATTTATGGAACTTATGCCACAGTTTACAAATAGCGGCGCAAACTTGCTTGACAGGAAATATGCGGCCATGCACCATTTGAGCATGAACGTAACAAAGTGGCTGAATTTAGGGTTATTCGAAAGTGTCACATTTGGAAGAAGAAGTTATTTCGATTTTGAATATTTGAACCCGATCATCTTTTTGAGATATTCGGAAGGAGATGTAGGAAGTCCTGATAAAGCGCATGTAGGTTTCAATTTTAAAGCCAACGTTGCTCATCATTTCCAGTTTTATGGCCAATTTCTACTGGATGAATTCTTGCTGAAAGAAATAACAAAAAGTAACGGATATTGGGCTAATAAATATGCATACCAGCTGGGCGCAAAGTATGTAGATGCTTTTGGAGTCAAAAACCTGGATCTGCAGGTAGAAAGCAACAGGGTAAGGCCTTTCACATATTCGCATTACGATTCGGTTTCAAATTATACCCATTACAACCAGTTTCTAGCTCATCCACTGGGCGCCAATTTCCAGGAATTTATTGGAATTTTAAAATACCAGCCAGCTCCTAAATGGTATGTAAATGCGAGAGCCATTTATTATTACCAGGGTTTAGATTCTGCCGGGATAAATTTTGGAGGTAATCCTTTTGAATTATATACCACCAGGCAAAGCAATTTTGGATATTTTGTGGGCGGCGGTCGAAAAGTAAAATGCCTGAATGCTTCGCTGGCAGTCTCTTACGAGGTGAAAGAAAATTTATTTATTGATGGCAATTGGCTATTTAGAAAGTATACTGACTTACCGAATTCGAACAGTTTTAATATTGGGATCAGGTGGAATGCAGCAAGGAGAGATTACAATTATTGAGGGTAGTAAACGAAGAAATATTGATGATTTTTATTTTGTTTCAGACTGATTTCTTGCTGCGATAAATTTAGTATTTGTACGAGCTGGCAGGTTTTGCAGATTTTTTTATATATAATACTTTCCACATTACAGTGAAAAAACAAATAAATTGAAATCTATTTTTAGAGATTGATTGTACAAATTAGTTATTTCCTTTTACTTTCATTTTTAAGATAAAGACATATTGGGAAGCTGTTATAAATAAATAATCTTTATCCTTACCCCAAAAGGTGATATTACCGGTCCATTTAGCATCTATGGGGATGTATTCAATTTGTTTTCCTTCACTATTATAAATTGTTACACCATTTCCGGTGATGTATAAATTTCCCTGGTTATCAAGGGTCATTCCATCAGAACCCTTGGAAACAAATAGTTGTTTGTTCGTTAAGGAACCATCGGCTTCCACGGTATATTTATAAGTTTTGTCTCCTTCAATATCAGCTACATACAAGTATTTTCCATCAGGAGTTCCCACAATTCCGTTAGGTTTTTTGAGATCACTGACAACAATGACCG
>JBDTJV010000560.1:0-14606 GCA_039935675.1 Ginsengibacter sp.
GGAGTGGAACCTGATTTTGCCCTGGTTAAATTTAAAAAATTGAGTGGTGGTGGTTATTTTAAAATTATCAACCAAAGTGTTCCGCAGGCTTTGCGCAATTTAAAATATTCAGAGAATGAAATTGCAGAAATTGTAAATTATGCAAAAGGTCATGCTACTTTAGAAAACGCACCGCACATTAATTTTGAGTCGCTTTCAAAAAAAGGCTTTATCTCCGCTGAAATACAAAAAATAGAATCTGCCTTGCCTACCGCTTTTGAAATTGGTTTTGTCTTCAATGTCTTTAATCTTGGTGAAGAATGTTTACAACGATTAGGTTTTAAAGCAGAAGCGTATAATAATTTCGATTGGAGTTTATTGGAGGCACTTGGTTTTACTGATGAGCAAATTGATGCAGCCAATATTTACATCTGTGGTACTATGACGGTAGAAGGTGCGCCTTATTTGAAAAAGGAACATTTATCCGTTTTTGATTGTGCCAACAAATGCGGAAACATTGGAGAAAGATATATTCACTATAGCGGTCATATAAAAATGATGTCCGCTGCTCAACCATTCTTGAGCGGAGCTATTTCCAAGACGATTAACCTTCCAAATGAAGGAACAATAGAAGAAATAGCAGAAGCCTATTTGCTTAGCTGGAAGCTTGGATTGAAAGCCTGTGCGCTCTATCGTGATGGTTCTAAATTATCGCAACCATTAAGCAATAAGAGCGATAAGAAAAAGAAAACCGCTCAGTCAGAAATTGCAGAAGAAGAGCAACATCAAAGCGCTCTTGTAAATATGGGCCAGTTAACGATCGACGATCTGTTGGAAGAAGTGAATAAAAGAGTTCAAAACAGTGAAGACACTTCATTAAAGAGGCAACTGGCAATGATCGTTGAAAGGAGAACGTTGCCGGCAAAACGAAGAGGTTTTACTCAAAAAGCGAAAATTAACGGCCAGGCATTATTCCTGAGAACCGGTGAATACACTGATGGGACGTTAGGTGAAATTTTCATTGACATGGCCAAAGAAGGCGCTACTATGCGTAGTATGTTGAATTGTTTTGCCATTGCTATTTCAATCGGTTTACAATACGGTGTTCCATTGGAAGAATTTGTTGAAAAATTTGTATTTACCCGATTTGAACCATCCGGAATGGTAGAGCATCCAAACATCAAAAGCACCACATCCATTATAGATTTTATTTTCCGCTCTTTGGCTTATGAATATTTAGGTAGAAATGACCTGGTTCATGTTTTGGATAAACCGGAAGTTCAGAATCTGGGAAATGCCCCCTGGGATGCAAATACGCCTACGATCGGAGAGAGAGTTCCTGAACTAAGTGAGATAAGGGTTACAGGTTCAAATAACAATCCAGCATCTCAAAAAGCTTACAGATCTGACCACATAAAAAAAGTAAGTACAGGAATGGACGCGGTGAATCTTGCCGCCAAAAACATGCAGGGCGATGCTCCGGCTTGTAATACCTGTGGTCATATTACCATTCGCAGCGGCACTTGTTATAAATGCCTGAATTGTGGAAACAGTATGGGTTGTAGTTAGGTTAGCAGGCAAATAATAAAAATGCTGTTTTATTTGGAAAATGAGGTTTCAAATAAAACAGCATTTTTCTTTGATAGAATCAGAAAAGTAAAATCTTCTGACTAGTAAACGAAGAAATATCCGGGAAATTCAATTTGGTTTACCTGGATTAATAATATGATTTGGTAGGATAATTTTTGGAGTAGTCAATAAGTTCAACGTAAAAGACTTTATCTCAAAATCATATTCCTGTCAGCATCCAGCCGGATCATGATAAAAACAAGGACGGTAAAAGTTAACAGCGAAGAGCCTCCATAACTCATAAAAGGTAAAGTAATGCCAATGACCGGAGCTAGCCCAATCGTCATACAGATATTGACAGAAACATGGAAAAAAATAACAGCTGCAACACTGTAAGCATAAACCCTGGAGAAAGTACTTCGTTGTCGTTCTGCAATGAAAACAATACGGAGCATAAAAATGACATATAAAAGAACAATTAATGTACTACCCCAAAAACCGAAATTTTCGCCTACAGAAGTAAAGATAAAATCTGTATGTTGTTCCGGTACAAAATCGCCCTGCGTTTGAGTCCCTTTTAGAAATCCTTTTCCCCATAGCCCACCAGATCCTATAGCAATTTTTGATTGTTTTACATTATAATTTTCCTTTGCTTTTTTCGCTTTTTTCTCGAGTGCCTGGTCTTTTTTGTTTAATCCTGCTAATCCCGGTACAGGTACGTAATCTGCTCCAAACGTATTCATGATTCTTTCTACCTGGTATTGATGCAGCACATGTGTAAAAATATAAGGAACAGCAAATCTTTGAATTCCGACGCATAACATCCACAGGCCAAGGATAATTACCAACACAGCTTTATCTCTTTTTATGGTTCTTTTTAATGCAAAAATGACAATGGCTGCTATAATAGTAAGAATAACCGCCAATAAATTTTTCTCTACAAGAATAGTAGCAATAACGAGGATGCCCAAAGAAAAGCCAATAATAAGATAAACAGGAGGAAGCCCTTCCCGGTACATTGGAATAAGGAAACTAAAATAAACCAAAGCCAATCCCGTTTCATTCTGCATAATAGAAAATGCCGCAGGAGTCAGTGCGATGGCAGCGGCGATCAATTGCGATCGTGATTTTTGAAAATTTGTTTCCGTCCTGGATAAATATTTTGCAAGCGCCAGGGCAGTGAAAATTTTACAGGTTTCTACAGGTTGAAGATTGAAAAACCCCAGCGGTATCCACGATTTTGAGCCATTAATATCTTTTCCTAATACAAAAGTGGCCATCATAAGCAGGATGCCAAAAGCATAGCTTAGATTGGCGGTTGCTGTAAAAAATTTACTATCCGTCAATAAAATAAATATGGCGATAACTGCAGAAATAATGATAAACAATAGCTGCCTGGAATAATTTTTTTTAAGACCAATAATATTGTTCCAGATATCACCGGTATTATGATATTCTACAGAAAAAATGCACAGCACACCGACAGAAACAAGAATGATATAAAGCCATACGCACATCCAGTCTATTCCTTTAGATATTTTGGCCTGATTTTGCATGAAGATTGAATGATTCTTATAGTAAACAAACTTATTCCTGCTTTTTTGGTTTTGCTTTTTCAGGTAAAACGGCATTTGCAGGCTGGCGTTTTATCTTTTGTTTTGAAGGTACCGTATCTTTTTTTGTCAAATCTTCTGCTTTTGGCCTGTTCAGTTCCTCCATAGTTTCGGTGCTGTCTTCATCTTCAATTCCCAGGGTATCTTTTAGCGTATTTATATAAGTTTTTTCCAGTAATAATTGTTGATCTTTTGCATGCCTTATCGAATCTCTTTGTCTTATTTGCGCTACGATCCGTGGAGGCATCAGGTTCAATTTGGAGATGGTTTCAATTTTAGCTATTCTGTCAGGTTCGGTTATAGAATCTTTCAAATATTTTTCAATCATCAGGCTGGCTATCGGGGCTGAAGAATTGCTTCCAAACCCGGCATTTTCACAAATAACAGCAATGGCGATTTTTGGATTTTGGCGGGGTGCAAAAGCTGCAAAAAAAGCGTGATTCTTTTGTTTTACACCTTTGTAATAATTTTCTACAGTACCTGTTTTTCCACAAACCACAATTCCAGGAACTTTGGCCGCTGCTCCGGTTCCTCTTTCCATTACACCCTGCATTCCGTCAGCTACGGCCTCAAATATCGAGTCAGAAATATTAAGCGGATGATGCCTAAGTTTGAAGGAATCTAATAAACCAAATTTATCACCTCCATCAATGGAATCGATCATGTGGGGCGTAATAAACCAACCTCTGTTAGCGAGGTAAGCCATTTCATTGGCCACCTGGAGAGGAGTTACATTTACTTCTCCCTGGCCGATGCTTACTGATCTGAAAGTACAAAAATTCCAGTGACCTTCGCCATAGATCCTGTTGTAGGTTCGTGGTGTTGGGATAAGTCCGCTTCTTTCAGAAGGAATATCAATACCTAATTTATTTCCAAGGCCAAATGCATACATATACCGGTCCCACATATGAAGCGCGCTATCAGGCGAACCGAATTTTGGATTGTTGATACATCTTTGCATCACATTGGCAAAATAAGTGTTACATGAAACGGTAATGGCTTCCTTCAAATTAAAATTTCCGGGATCAAGACATCCCATTGGTTTGCCACATCCATAAAATGCGCCCGTACATAAAAAACGCGTAGAAGGTGTGATGACGCCTTCCTGTAATCCGACTAGCGCCTGTAAGGTTTTAAAAGTAGAACCAGGCGAATAAGTCGCGCTTACTGTTCGGTTGTACATCGGTAATCGCGGATCCAGGAATAATTGCGAAAAATGCTTTCTTCTTTCTGCACCAGTCAATAAATTAGGTTTATAAGTAGGACTGCTCACCATTGCGAGTACGCCACCGGTTTTTGGATCAATAGCTACTATAGCGCCTACTTTATTTTCCATCAGGTGTTCGCCAAGCATTTGAAGATCAATATCAAGAGCCATATGTAGATTTTCTCCGGGAATGGCCGCGGTATCAAATCTTCCATTATCAAGTCGATCGGTAAGCCTGTTCTTATTATCGCGTTTCCAATATTCAATTCCTCTTTGTCCCATTAAAACCCTCTCGTAGCTGCGTTCCAGCCCGGTTTTGCCCGCATAATCACCCATTTGATAGCCTTGTCCTTCATGCCTTTTCAGGAAATTGGAATCTACCTCTGATAAATAACCAAGAATATTTCCGCCTGCGTCGTAGGGATAATCACGAACCGGCCTTTCCTGCAAATAAAATGCAGGCACAAATTTGTACAGGCTTTCATTGATCTTCGCGATCTTTTCTTCTGAAAGGGAGGTTTCAAAAACGGAAGGCCGGTAGCTGCGGTTTTTTATTATAGAGGTAATGATTCTTTTCCTGAATTCAGCAGTATCGATGTTAAGAATGTGGCAAAGAGAGGCAGTATCCAGGTTCATACCATGGATCTTTGATGGAGTTACCATCAGGTCATAGATGACCGTATTTCTTAAAATAGCCTTTCCTTTCCTGTCAAATAAAATTCCCCGGTTTGGATAAACCACCATTCTGAACCTTCCCTGTTCGTTGGCCATGATAGAATATTTCTTATCCACTATCTGCAAGCTAAACAAGCGCAAAATAATGATCAGTCCCATAATCAGGAACATGGCAATAATTATATTTTTTCGGGATTGATTAAACACAGATGAAATTGATAACAGGTACCAGATGTAATAATTACAGCTGCAAAATTAATACGTCCAAACGGTATTTGTTCTAAATGTTTAATTTCTAACAAATAATAATTTGATTAATATAATACGCACTTAAATGAAATGGGAATCTGTTTTTTTAAATAGCATGCAGGATCTCTAATTTCTTTTGAAAATAACGGCTTTTCCTACCTTTTAGCGTTTTTGATTATAAGAGGAAGGATAAGTACAAACACAACATAACAATTTTAATATTAAACGCTATTAAAGCTAAACAGTATTTGTCCTGAATTTCTGTTTTCTAACGAATAATAATTCGATCAGGAATATCAGAACTAAACTTATTGCTGTTGAAATTAACGTTTTTAGCAAAAAGTAAAAATATCCGCCTGTTTGCAACGCCTGTAAAAAGAATAGAAAAGTATGGTGGATAAAAGTTAGAATCGTTACATATGTAAGGTAAGGAGTAAAGCCCATACTTTGTATGGATGGTTCATTGTAATTACTTTCGGCGCCTTCCTGGGATATAAGCAGGTTGATAAGAAAGGGGCGGATATAAGCAATCAATACGCATGGCGCAGAATGAAGACCATAAGTATGAGTAAAACAATCCAGGGCGAACCCCAACGCAAAAGCCAGCAGCATTTGCATCCTTCTTCCCATTTTAAAAGGGAGCCATAAAATAAAAAGATAATAAATATAAGGAGTTGCCAAATGGTGCAAAGGAGGTACCTGGTCAAGTATAAAAACCTGGACAAATATGAAAAGGCAGAAACGGATAATATTTTTGATCAGGTTACTCATTTATTTTTCACTTTCTCCATCAGTTTTTGGGGTTCAAGGATTTGAAGATTATTAATAATATAGCAATATTGAAGATTTTCAAAATTAGCGGCAGGCTTTAACCTGACTGTGAAAGTGCTGCTGCTTTTGTCGTTAATAATATCTTTAACGTACCCGATAGGCAAACCACCTGGAAATTTATCTGAAAACCCGCTCGTAACTACCGTATCGCCAGCATTGATCTTTGCCGATTTTGAAACATCCTTAAGGTATAAAATACCGGGAGTTTTTCCATCATACACTACAATCCCAGTTTCGCCTCCTTTTTTCATGCGTGCGCTTAGATTACTTTGTTCGTGTAACAGGCTCATCACTACCGAATAATTATTACTAACCTCCACCACGGTTCCTACTACAGCATTGTTTACGTCAATCACGCCCATGTCTGGTTCTACCTGTTGAAGGTTGCCACGATGAAGTTCAATATAATTATTGTAAAGGCTCACCGAGTTGCGGATTACCTTAGCCTGCATGTATAGATACTTTCGCGGCTTTTTAACTGAGTCAGCGATCAAAGTATCAATGGCTATTTTATTTACAGTATCCGCAATTTCGTAATCCTGTCGAAGACGGTTATAAAGATATTCATTGGCTTTTACCAATGAATCATTTGTGCGCTTGAGTTGAAAATAATATTCAACATTATTATATCTTTTGCTGATGCTTCCGCTTACTTCGTTTGCCACGGCAGAATAGGCAGTATGGTGATAGCGATTATAGCGAAAGAGCATATAAAATGACAACCCCATCAGAAACAAGAAGAAAAGGAAGGTGAAATAAATACGGATAAAAATAAAAATATTACGCATGGTTTCATCCGGGCTGTGATTACGTAAACAGCGTTTTAAAAAAGAATTGAAATAATTATTTGAGCAAATTTAGCATTCATCAAAACAATTTCCGCAGCTTATTATTTCAAAATTTATTTCTAAAAGAAGAATTATTTATTTAAATAAAATAGAACACAGTTTAAAAAACCTAACATGCAATCACAACTCACAACTCACCATTCACCACCTCATCTCATCACAAACGGGTACCGATCATAATGTTTCAATGCAAGACCCGTTCCGCGAACTACACTTTTTAATGGATCGTCAGCAATATGAACCGGCAATTTTATTTTTGCTGCCAGCCTTTTATCCAGCCCACGAAGCAAGGCGCCACCGCCGGTTAAATACAATCCTCGCCTGTAAATATCAGATGCAAGTTCTGGAGGCGTTGTTTCCAATGCTTTTAAAATTCCTTCTTCTATTTTAAATATTGACTTATCCAGCGCTTCGGCAATTTCCTGGTAACTCACCATGATCTGTTTTGGAATACCAGTTACAAGGTCGCGACCGTTTACAGGCATATCGTCCGGTGGATTATCAATGTCTTTCATCGCTGCCCCAATCTGGATCTTGATTTGTTCGGCAGTTCTTTCACCGATCAATAAACTATGGTAACGGCGCAAGGCTTCCATAATATCCGCTGTAAATTCGTCGCCGGCTACGCGAATAGACTGATCACAAACAATTCCTGCCAAAGCGATTACGGTAATTCCTGTAGTTCCGCCACCAATATCAATGATCATATTTCCCACCGGTTCTTCTACATCGATCCCTATTCCCAATGCAGCAGCCATTGGCTCATGTAACAAATAAACTTCTTTGGCACCAGCTTGTTCGGCACTATCTCTTACGGCACGTTTTTCTACTTCTGTAATGCTGCTTGGTATACATATCATCATTCTCCAGCTCGGGGGAAATAAAGGTTTTTTAGGATAAATCTTTTTGATCATTTCGCGAATCATCAGTTCTGCCGCATTAAAGTCTGCAATTACTCCATCTTTTAAAGGCCGAACGGTGCGTATACTTTCATGGGTTTTTTCGTGCATCATCAATGCTTTCTTTCCAACTGCGAGGATATTTTTAGGATTATTCCGGTCCAAAGCCACAATAGAAGGCTCATTTACAACAACGACATCATTGTGAATAATAAGAGTATTTGCAGTCCCAAGGTCAATCGCAATCTCCTGTGTGAAAAAATTAAAAAGGCCCATGTTATATTTAAGGTATTAGATATGTTTATTAAATGCCTGCAAAGTTGTGGAAATAAATTGGAATTACCGCTTATTAGTGAAGATGCCTGCAGGAAATGTAGCAATTTTTTTTCTACGAATTTACCTCCTTACTTATAAGGCTTTGTAATCTCAATTTTTTACAAATTTTTTCAGAGGCAATAGTAAACCAATATTTATGCCTGATTCTTATTCTGGTCAGAAAAATGATTTTGTTAAAAGAAAAGAAAGATAAATTTATAGAGGATAGTAACAGGTACGTTTATTCGCAAATTAATCCACAAATTCATACCCGATATCTCCGCGATAATACATTCCCTCAAAACGAATTTGTTCTAAAATGGTTTTGGAAAGCTCGATAGCATCTCCAAGTCCTTCGGCCATTGCTGAAACGGTTAAAACCCTTCCACCGTTAGTAACTACGTGGTTATCTGACTTTTTGGTTCCTGCATGAAAAACTAAAGCGCCGACTCCATCATCATCTATATGTTTTCTCGCTTCAGGGTTTTCCAGGTATAGAAAATCGATAGGAATTCCTTTTTCATATACGCCAGGATAGCCGCCACTTACAGCTACGATCGTAACCGCATTGTTTTTTTCAGTTACTATTTCTTTTGTATCCAGCTTTTGCTGATCCATAGCAATAAATAATTCCACGAGGTCATTTTTCAATCTTACCAAAACTACTTCTGTTTCAGGATCTCCCATGCGGCAGTTATATTCAATTACGATCGGTTCCTCGTTCACTTTTATCAGACCGAAAAAAATAAATCCTTTGTAATCAATTTCAGCCTCTGAAAGCCCCTTAATTGTAGGCTCTATAATACGGTCCTTTACTTTTTGCATAAAATGTTCGGTTACAAAAGGAACCGGGCTGATCGCGCCCATACCACCGGTGTTCAATCCAGTATCACCTTCACCGATTTTCTTATAATCTTTCGCTTCCGGCAGCAACACATAATTTTTGCCATCAGTAAGTATAAATACACTTACTTCTATTCCATCCAGAAATTCTTCTACTACCACTTTATTGCCGGCAATTCCAAATTTAGATTGCTGGATCATCAATTCAAATTCACTAAGCGCTTCAACAGGATTATGGCAAATGATAACACCTTTTCCAGCAGCAAGGCCGTCAGCTTTTAATACGATTGGTAAAGAATGGTGTTGAATATAATGCAGACCTTCTTCAAAATTTGCGCTGGTAAACTCACCGTACTTTGCGGTAGGAATTCCATTTTTATCCATAAAACTTTTTGCAAATGCCTTGCTTCCTTCCATTTGCGCGCCTGCTTTTGACGGCCCGGTGATCACAATATGAATTAAAGTGGGGTCGTTTTTGAAATAATCATAAATCCCGTTTACCAATGGCTCCTCAGGACCGACTACCACCATTTCTACATTTTTGGCCAAACAAAAATCTTTGATGGCAGCAAAATCCTTAATATCCAAGGAAATATTTTCTCCAAATTCAGAAGTGCCCGCGTTTCCGGGCGCAATAAACAATTGCGAGCACAGAATACTTTGACTGATCTTCCAGGCAAACGCATGTTCGCGGCCTCCCGATCCGAGGATGAGAATTTTCAAAACTTTTTATTTAGGTTTTAGAAATGAGGCAGCAAGTTAATAAAGATGATTTTGATAATTTAAAAAATTGATATTAAATAAAATATTGTTGACGAAAATAGTCACCATCATCCTTGATTTTATTTTTGAAATATTATAAAAAACATTTCATTAGGAAAATAAATTTGGCAATCTAAACTTCTGACTTCAATTTTGCACCAGTTCTTTGTGATTCACTTATCAAGAAAGGCAGAGGGATATGGCCCGTTGACGCCTTGGCAACCTGAAATGTTCGCTGACATTAAAAGGTGCTAACTCCATCCCCACGGTATTGAGGGGACAGATAAGACAGACTCAAGTTTTAATAAGATTGATTGGTCTTTCCAACTAAAAATATTAACTCATCTGATCTGTCAGATGAGTTTTTTTATATACATACCTCATCCCTGCTTCTTTCTTGATAGACATACAGAACTCTATTCATACAATAAAAAATTTAAATAAATGGACACCCACAAAAAGTTGGTTTTAGGAATTTTCGGATTTGGTGTAGTAGGTGAGGGGCTTTACAAAGTGCTTCATCAAACGCCATCATTGAATGCTACTATTAAAAAAGTTTGTATTAAAAATATTGGTAAAAAAAGAAATGCCCCCCTGGAATTATTTACAGACGATAGGGATATTTTATTAAATGATCCCGAAATTAATATTATTGTTGAATTAATAGATGATGCAGATGCCGCTTATGAAATCGTAAAAACTGCATTTGCCAATGGCAAATCGGTAGTGAGCGCCAACAAGAAAATGATCGCCGAGCATTTGCCTGAATTGCTGGAAATTACACAAAAAGCAGGCGTATCTTTTTTGTATGAGGCTGCCTGCTGTGCGTCCATTCCCGTTATCAGAAATTTGGAAGAATACTATGACAACGACTTGTTGCATTCAATCAATGCAGTGGTGAACGGATCTACCAATTATATTCTTACCAAAATGTTCGAAGAAAAACTTTCCTTTAAAAATGCATTGATACAA
The DNA here is from genome assembly GCA_039935675.1 of Ginsengibacter sp. Lineage (GTDB taxonomy): Bacteria > Bacteroidota > Bacteroidia > Chitinophagales > Chitinophagaceae > Ginsengibacter. Next base: position 10,763 of record JBDTJV010000560.1, read on the forward strand.
GCACAGCAATTGGGTTTTGCAGAAAGCAATCCTGTCTTAGATGTAGAAGGTTTTGATGCCCTTAATAAATGGAAATTTTTATTGACTCATGCCTATGGAATTTTGCCGGGGAAAGATGATATTATTTTTACCGGAATTCAACATATAACGGCCGAAGATGCCGTGCAGGCAGAAAAAAAGGAATGTGTGATCAAATTGGTAGCTTCTGCCAAAAAACTACAAAATGGAAAAGTAGCCGCTTTTGTGCTACCCCAATTTGTAAAAAAAGACGACCAGCTTGCGTTTGTAAAAAATGAATATAATGGCGTTGTTATAGAAAGTTCTTTTGCTGATAAACAATTTTTTTATGGCAAAGGCGCCGGAAGTTTACCAACTGCTTCTGCGGTTTTGAGTGATATTTCAGCTTTACGATACGATTATAAATATGAATATAAAAAGCTGTATCATCATAAGCCCAATGAACTAACCGCTGATTTTTTTGTGAAAGTGTATCTTGGTTTTACTGATTGGAAGCATGTACACAAGGATGAGTTTGAAAGTATTGAAGAATGGCATTCTAACGAGCAGATTAATTACCTGGTAGGCATTATACATTTTTCAAAACTACAAGAAGGTGATTGGTGGAAGAAAAACAGTGTCTCACTGATATTAACAGCCGATCCGATCATTGAATCATTGGATATCGTGAAATTGAAAAAAAGAAGTCTTGAATTGGCTGGCTTTTCAGGAGGTTTTAGCCTTACATAAATTTTTCATTGTTGTTTAATTTTTAGCCATCTTTAAAAGGATGGCTTTTTTTATGCGCCTATTTTCAAAAAGCGTGCTTTTATTGATTCCAGTTGTGAATCAGAAAGGCGAGAAGTTTTTTTCAATACATTAATAAAATAACTTACTTCATCCGGTTTCGCGGGGCAACCCACACTATTTCCAGTTACTTTTCCATTATCGTCATGGAGCCTTGAATCAGCGAGTATTTTTCCATTTTCATCAAAGATCAGCCAATACGGAATTCCCTGCTGATCACCGCCATATTTGTTTCTAAGCGCTGATGCGCCAGGGTTTTCCAGGTCTTTTTTATCCTTGCTTTCATCTACCGTCAGGTGCTTTATTACATAATTTTTATCGAAAAAAGATTGAACCGCTAGATCGTTCATTGCTGAGTCCATCCTATGGCACCAAACGCACCAGGATGCGTGAAAAATGACAAAAACATTTTTATTGGTTTTTGCGGCCTCTGCCTTGGCTTCTTTCATAACTTCATCTGCACTTTTTATTTTCGTTTGTGCTTGTAGGTTAGTAGTAGCAGATGCCAATAAAATAATAGCCGAAAAGAATTTAAAAAGTTTCATACGAATTGTTTTTGTTCACAATGTAGAAAATTTTATTTTCAATTCGTTTTACAGATTTTTTCAATATATAAAATGCATAAAGAATTGTTCACACATCGTACATTTGTTTCCAATGACGTCATCCAATTTTTCATATAGCAAAAGAAAAGTTTTGCAAGCGCTACGATTTCATTTTTTTAGCCGGAATGAAATCAAGGGAATGATAATAATCGTAAATGTTTTCGCTATTTCAGCAGCGGTTCTGTATTTCACAGGTAAAATTCCGCCCCTTGCATTTTTATTAAGTTCTACTCTTTGGTTTGCTTTAATGATCGCATTCTGGTTTGTATTGCCGTCAATTATTTACAGAAAAGCCGCCACTTTTAAGGACCATTTCCGGGTAAGCTTTGAGCCTCAGCATATGTTCCTGGAGAATGAAAGAGGCAGCAGAAGCTGGCCCTGGAAAGACTTTAGCATTTTTGTGGAAAGTGCTTATTTCTTTCATTTATATTTTAATCCCCGCTCATTTTTTTTAATTCCGAAAAGTGCTTTTCCAAAAGAAGATTTGCATGAAATAAGGAAATTTTTAAAAGTAAAAATAGGAAAGTGAATCAATCACTTTATCTGAGGCAAATTAAGAATTTGGTTTATTTGCTGATTTACTGTTTGTGCTATTAATGAAGCATCACCATTACTAAGCAAATGCTACTCAACTAAAAATTTTTTCAGCGTAGAGTATGATCATTTTATTTCACCGGATTGGTCTCCATTCTTTTTAAATGCCAGCCACTTTTGTTTAACCACACCCAGGTGGCAGTATATTCTCCTTTTACCGTTACCGTATCATTGACAGGAACGATTACTGTTTGATGATATGTTCCCATTTGAATGGTTGAATCGCTCATATCATTTATGGATTCTGTAGTGGAAGTTTGAGAGAGTACTTTATAGCTTTTGAACTTGTCTAAAAATTTTCTGATTGAATCTCTGCCATGTGCCATATTTCCTAAATCCCCGTCGGGAGTATATAATAATGCAATAGAATCAACATTCATCGTTTGAATATAATGATCGTATTGGTTCATTGCTGATTGAACTCCTTTGTTATTGTGTTTGCTTGTATTGCAGGAAACTAATAGTGCCATTGAAGTCAAACAAAATAAACTGGCAAGCCTGGGATGAAGTAGCATCTGCTTTAGATTTTGTCTAATAAATTTAAAATTAAATTATATACAATCTTCGATTTAAAATGATCATGCATCTAAAAAGTTAAAAATAATTTGAAAAGATTTCTATTTCATATTTAATTATTTTTTTAAATAAGAGTGGAAAGAAGTCTAAAATTGTTTAAAAGAGAAAATAGAAATTGCGCTTATTTGTTTCTTTACTTTGAACATCATTTAATTTTCTGGCCATTCAGGAGGCTTAGATTTTTCATTTTATTTTTTCATTTTCTTTTATTTTTATGGTGAAGAATAGAGAAATAAGGTTTGGAAAATTGTTTTAGAAGATGTTTCATGCTGGTTTAGTAATATAGGATAATAATAAAATGAGTACTGCCAGGAAACACAAGATGCTTATTAACAAAAGCATCATTTTTATAAATTTTGAGCTCTTCATGTTGTTGAAGTGTTCTTTTAGTATTTTCTCAAAAAATATCGTGATCAATCATCGTGATCTCTATTTCTCTTCCTTATATCCTGATGGTATTTCAAACAAACTTGCGGGAAGATCTTTGCGCTCTACTTTTGTAAGTTGTACAGTTATTTGATGTTTATCACTGCTAGAAGTCATTTTTACTGTCATGCCTGAACACCCCATATCTTTTAACTGCTGTGCCGTCTCCGCAGAATATAATCCAGTAGCCCCCATCTTATCCATTTTGTTTTTTACGGAAGGCTGTAAGGGGACATCATTGCTTTTCCAGATATCAACTGTGTCAATTGATTTGTAAAAGCTACCCATAGATTTGTTGGAGATTACCTGGGCATGCACACAATCAAAACCCATTATTTTTTCTGTACCAATTTTTGTAGCAGTTGAGGTTATTTTCATGTCATCATTTCCTATTTTGCCGGTATCAATTTGATTTATGGTATAGGATTTTGCAGAATCATCTATACTTATACTTTCAGTAGGTTTATCAGATTTTCCTATTAATATCATCGGCGCAGTCACTTTATTGCCGTTCATAGAACTTTTAACATCTGCCTCTGTACGCATATCGCCTTTTGCGGATACATACATTTTTACAAGCTCATTCATAGACAAATCTTTTCCGGTAGTCGTTACTGTTGATTCATAATAATAATCGTCGCCGGAGCCTGTAGTTCCTGAAGAACTGCTTGCACTTGCTGATCCGTTGGAAGATCCATTATTGTTGCAGGAGAATAGTAAGCCTGCGGAAATAATTATGATAGCGATTGTTTTTGTGAGTTGCATATTTTTTTTATTTTAAATGAATATAAATTGTAAAAATTATTAAGCCCTGGATGGTCTGATTCACGTTTTTATTT
>JBDTJV010000561.1:0-3072 GCA_039935675.1 Ginsengibacter sp.
TCGTGTGGTTCAAAACCTGAAGTAAAGGCCATATACACAAAGGATAGAATGAGGCAAACAAAAAACATGCCTTCAGTTCCTACCACCAATTTCATCATCGTTTTGTTCATGTCATTCTTTTTAAACTCATTAAAGTTGGAAGCTTCATTTTGGGACAGAGAAAAAACCTTATCGTATTTTTTTATCTCTTCTAAAGGCTATAAGTTTTACTTTGCTTTAATACTTTGCGCAAATTCTATAGATTGAACATCAATTTATTTATCCGCCTTATCCGGATTTTTCAAATCCCACAATGGCCTTCTGCCATGTACTACAGGCACTTCATCAAAATTTTTTAATGCTGGTGGAGAAGTAGTTAACCATTCGAGCGTAAATCCGTTCCATGGATCGTTGCCCGCTTTCTTTCCCTTTTTCAAACATTTAAAAATCATATATCCCAGCAACAAAATAGAAATACCCATCACAAATGCCCCGATTGTAGAAATCATATTTAAGGCGCCATACCATGGAAGATTGGGATAAGTATAAACTCTTCGAGGCATTCCAATCAATCCTAACATGTGCTGCACTAAAAAAGTGCCATTAAACCCAATCACAAAAAGCCAGAAAAACAATCTTCCCATTTTTTCATCTAAAAATTTGCCGGTCATTTTTGGAAACCAGTAAAATAGTCCCGAAAGAATTCCGAAAATAGTTCCCCCAATAAACACATAATGCAAATGGGCTACTACAAAATAAGTGTCGGTCAATTGCCAGTCTATAGGCACGATAGCAAAAGCGATACCTGATAATCCGCCAATGGTAAATTCAATTAAAAAAGCAATGGCAAACATCATCGAGACCGTGAATTTTATTTTACCACCGTACATCGTGGCTATCCAATTGAAAACTTTAACTCCTGTGGGAATACCAATCAACATGCTGCTTGCAGAAAAGAATGCATCCACTGTGTTACCCATTCCGACAGCAAACATATGATGCGCCCACACTCCAAAAGCAAGCAAGGCTATCGCTACCGATGACGCGGCTACAAATGAATATCCAAAAATTGGTTTCCTGGAGAACACCGGAAAGACTTCTGATAAAATTCCAAAAGGAGGAAGAATGACAATATAAACCTCGGGATGCCCAAATATCCAGAATAAATGCTGCCACAAAAGGGCTGAGCCACCGCTGGATGTATTAAAAAAATGTGCGCCGAATTGCCTGTCTAACAAAAGCATGGATAGCGCTGCATTTAGCGAGGGAAAGGCGGCCAGTAACAAAAATGAATTTACAAAGACCATCCAAACAAATAAAGGCAATTTGTTCAGCGACATGCCTTTCACTCTGTAAAATAAAACAGTGACTATAAGGTTAACGGACGTTGTTACACTTCCAATTCCGGCAAGTAAAAGGCCCATACAGTAATAATCAATTCCCGGATTAATGGAATAGTTTTTTTCATTAAGAGGTGCATAATTAAACCATCCGGCATCAGGCGCACCGCCCGCCAAAAAACTAAAATACAACAACATTCCTCCCAGCAAAGTCATCCACAAACTGAAAGCATTTAGCCGGGGAAAAGCCATTTCATTGGCCCCGATCATCAACGGTGTAAAATAAACAGCAAACCCGAAGACAGCAGGCATGGCTACCAAAAAAATCATAGTTGTGCCATGCATCGTGAAAAATTGATTATACATTTCCGGTCCCAGGAAATGATTCATTGGTTCTGCCAATTGGATTCGCATCAATAATGCTTCTACACCACCTATCAATATAAAGAGAAGCGCCACGAGTAAATACATAATTCCAATCATCTTGTGATCTACAGTAGATATCCATTGCAGCAAACCCTGGTCGCCGCTGACACTCATGCTCGGAAAAGATTCTGCTGGTTTTGGGATGGCTATTGATTCACTCATCTTTATTTTAATTGATTGAGATAATGTACGATTGCATTTACCGTGTCTTTACTAAAATTAAAATCAGGCATGTGAGCACCCGGTTTTATTTCTTGTGGATGATTAATCCATTTGAATAGATTTTCCTCGTTATTTTTTAATAAGCCTGTTAAAATTTCTCCTCTGTCCGCAAGGTGAGTAAGATCAGGGCCGACATCGGAAGTGGCCGCTGTACCCTGGATACGATGACAGCTGCCACAGCTCTTTGATTGAAACAATTCCGCTCCCGTTATTGCAAGGCTATCTGCAGGTTCTACCGCATCTCTGGCATTTGCTGAAAGCCATTTATTAAAATCAGTTTCATTTTGTGCAATCACTTTAATGCGCATCCAGGCATGCTGTGCTCCGCAAAATTCGCTGCAAGCGCCGAAATAAGTTCCGGGTTTGTTAATGTCGAGCCATAAATAATTACTTAGTTGAGGAACCAGGTCCATTTTATTGCCGAGTTCAGGAACCCACCAATCGTGTATCACGTCAGCAGAGCGCATCTGCATTAGTAAATGTTTTCCTATGGGCAAATGCACAATGTTAGCAGTGACTACATGAGCGCCCGGATAGTCCACTTCCCACCACCATTGATGGCCAGTAATAACTATATCAGGCTGCCTGTTTTTGGGAACAGAAGGAGATACCGCATTCATAACAGACACCGTTTGATAAAAGAAAAAGATAAGTAGCAAAGTTGGCCCGCCAATCATTGCCGCCTCCAACAATTTATTGTTGGATGTTTGAACGGGTTCATCAGTATCCTCTTTTTTTTGCCTGAATTTTATACAGATATAAACAACCAGGAAAATTACCAGGAGTAGCATTCCCCCGGCAGCAATATTGAAATAATTAAAAAGTGAGTGAATCCTGTTCGCCTGCATCGAAGCGGGGTTATTAACTGATTGCAATAAATAAAGGGTATGTAAAAATGGAATAGATTTCATTGATTAACCTCATTTATTATTGAATACATTAATTAAATGTTGATTTAAAATATTAGCAAAATTTAGAAAGATAAAACCCGGCAAAGTCAGCAAACGCTGGGAAAAATCCTTGATCAAAGATTATGCCTTTTTAAATCCTCCGTGCCAAAGCGGAGTAGAAATTATGGTTATTTGTTCGTTTACTGTAAATTTTT
>JBDTJV010000562.1:0-4435 GCA_039935675.1 Ginsengibacter sp.
TATTATTTTGTCGGAGCTAATTATTGGTATGGTGGATTGCTTCCCCTCGAAAAAGATAAAAGCAAAGGCATTGACAGGCTGCGAAAAGAGCTTGATTTTTTAAAGGCGCATGGAATTACTAATCTTCGGGTACTTGGAGGTTCTGAAGGTAAAGGAATTATTAATGGAGTTCAAAGAGTGGGACCGCCTATACAACCTGAAGAAGGCGTTTTCGATCCCAACTTTTTAAACGGTATGGATGCTTTTCTGAATGAGTTGGATAAGCGAAAAATGACCGCTGTAATTTATCTCAGCAACAACTGGAACTGGAGCGGGGGCTTTATGCAATACCTCAGATGGAACAAAGAAATTCCGGATTCTGTTTTCTTAAAAGATATCCTGTGGAGCACGATTGGAAAATACACCAGTAAATTTTATGATTGTGAAAAATGCCTCGCTGATTACCGCGGCCAGGTAAAATATATAGTGAGTCATACAAATTCCATCACGCATAAAAAATACGCAGAAGATCCTGCCATCATGGCCTGGGAAATTGCCAATGAACCAAGGCCCATGCAGGTTTCTGCAGTAAATTCTTATAAAAAATTTATCAGTAATACAGCAGCTTATATTAAAGAATTGGATCCGAATCATTTGGTGACCACCGGCACAGAAGGATATAAGGGCACAGGAGAAAGCATGCCGCTGTATCGCGAAATAAATGATGATAAAAATATTGATTATCTCACGATTCACATCTGGCCAAAGAACTGGGGCTGGCTCAATGTAAAAGACATGCCCGGTAGCATAGATTCTGTGATCGCAAAGACGGTTAGTTATCTTAATGAACATGAAGCTGTGGCAAATGAATTAAATAAACCCTTAGTGGTTGAAGAATTCGGATTGCCCAGGGACAAACAGTCTTTTGATATGAATTCTCCAACAAAGTACAGGGATATTTATTACAGCAAAATGTTAAGCGAATGGCTTAACAGTAAAGGATCACATGGAAATTTGGCGGGCGTAAACTTCTGGGCTTATGGAGGTATCGGCAAAACAACAAAAGGACAAACCTGGTGGAAAGAAGGCGATCCGTATCTTGGCGATCCGCCTATGGAGGAGCAGGGTTTAAATACTGTTTTTAATTCAGATAAAAGTACATGGAAAGTAATTGAATCTTTTTCTAAAAAAGAAAACTCAAAAATTATTTCTGAAGATATCCCTTCAGATAAAAAAGCAACCAAAGAGACCATAAACCTTTATCATAATCTGAATAAATATTTGAAGAAAGGAATCATGTTTGGCCACCAGGATGACCTGGCCTATGGGGTAGGCTGGAAGTATGTTACGGGCAAAAGTGATGTAAAAGAAGTTACTGGTGACTACCCGGCTGTGTATGGTTTTGAATTAGGTAGATTAGAATTAGATCATCCTGTAAATATTGACAGTGTTCCTTTTGATTCTATGCGAAATTATATCAGGACTATTTATGATAGGGGAGGTGTGATCACTTTGAGCTGGCATTTGAACAATCCGTTGACAGGCAAAAGTGCCTGGGATCCTGCGGAAGGGACTGTTGCATCTATTTTGCCAGGTGGAGAAAAAAATGATCTATACAAAAGCTGGCTGGACAAAGTAGCTAATTTTATCGGTACATTAAAAGATAAAAACAGTGTACCCATACCCGTTATATTGCGGCTTTTTCATGAGCTGAATGGCAATTGGTTTTGGTGGGGGAAAGATCATTGCACTCCGGAACAATTTAAGGAACTGTGGCATTATACTGTTTCTTATTTACGTGATACAAAAAATATTCACCAGCTTTTATATGCTTACAATACAGATCAGTTTTCTTCCAAAGAAGATTATTTGATAAAGTATCCGGGTAACAATTGGGTTGACGTTTTGGGGTTTGATATTTATCAGCGAAAAGACGGCGCAGAAGGCAATGAACCATTTATCCATTCAGCAGATAAGATGCTTACGATGCTAACAGAGATTGCATCGGAGAGAAATAAAATTCCGGCGCTTACTGAATTTGGCTACCCAATGATACCGGACAGTAACTGGTGGACGCAGGTTTTGCTGAAGTCATTGGATCACCATAAAATATCGTATGCAATGGCCTGGCGTAATGCAGGATTAAAGGCATCCGGTGAAAATGAATATTATGTGCCTTATAAAGGACAAGTTTCCGAGAAAGATTTTAAAGCCTTTTCAAAAGAACCGAATATTTTATTTCAGAAGGATCTGAATTTTAAAAGTGTTTATAAATAATTTTTATACAATTGAAATTGGGTAATCATTAAATGTGAATAATTGATAAAAAGAAAACGATATTTATTACAATTTGTTCTTGGCATCGCTTTTTATTTTTCTATTTTTTCTTCTGCCTTTTGCCAGGTTGAACTTCAGCCATGGGGAAATCTTGCGGGCATAAGAGTAGATGGACAATTGTTGAAAATAGAAAGTAATTTAAGTGTGATAAAAAACGATTGGTCGGATATTAACTCGACCGGAAAAGAACGTCAAAGACCACATTATGTTCGAAAAGGAAATGTGCTAATTGTTACTACCAATATTGATAGTTTGTTATTTACCGAAACAGTTTTCGACTCAGGAAAAGGTCAGGCAATTGTAAATATAAAAGTGCAGTCACACGCGGATGCTTCATTGACTGGAGTTTATTTTACTATTTTTTTGCCTGATAGTATTTTCAAAAGTGGAGGTGTAAGTCTGAATCAATTTAAAAGAGTTGGATTCAATGAATCAGAATTACAAAAATATTTTGAAATACCGGCAAAGGTTGTCCAATTTCATTCAAGAAACAGGCATTTAATAGTAACTTTTACAGAGCCTACCCAATTAATTATCAAGACCCACCAAACTGAATCTGGAAAAGGCTTACAATTGTTTATTCCTATTGAAACAGGAAACGTGAAATATGGAGATACAGTAATAAAAAATTTTTCTATTGGAGTTTCAGGAACCATTGATAATACACCCGTTACGCTTCAGTTAAATACTTCAAAACCCGGCCGTCCTTTTATTGGTTTCGGGGGAAATTTTCGATTGCAAAATCCAAAAACAGATCCGGAAGTAATTGACTATTGTTTGAAAAATTTAGATGTCCGGTTTTCACGTGTTGAAATGCCGTGGCAACTTTGGCAACCACAAATAAACGTTGATCCAATTGCTGAAGCGAAAGCTGGCAGATTGAATATGCACGTTCAAAAGTCAATGGAAATGGCACAGAGACTTTATAAAATGGGAATTCCTGTGATTCTCTCTGCGTGGTCTGCGCCTGCCTGGGCTGTTGTTGGAAAACCAAAATATGGACCTTCTCCCGACGGCGTTTGGGGAAATCCATTAGATTCTACTAAAGCAAATGAGATCTACAAATCCATTGCAGATTATATTGTTTATTTAAAAAAACATTACGGAGTTCAGATCAGCTTATTTTCATTTAATGAATCTGATCTTGGTATTAATATCCGCCAGACAGGGGAGGAGCATGCTCAATTAATAAAAGGGCTTGGCGCTTATTTTGTTTCCAGGGGTCTAAAAACAAAAATGGTGCTCGGCGATAATTCTGATGCAACTACCTATAAATTTATTTACCCGGCGCTTAATGATCCGGCAACACATCAATATATCGGCGCTATTTCTTTTCATTCCTGGCGTGGATGGGATAAAGAAACTTTGCAAAAATGGTCTGATGCGGCTACTAAGTTGCACAAACCATTAATAGTTGCTGAAGGAAGTATTGATGCGCAGGCATGGGGATATCCGCAAATTTTCCTTGAATCGTCTTATGCTTTAAATGAAATCAATTTATACATTCGTTTGCTTTCTATTTGCCAACCTGAATCCATTTTGCAATGGCAATTAACTGCTGATTATTCTTTGCTTGCAGGCGGAGGGATTTTTGGCGACACTACGAAACTAAGTCCCACACAGCGTTTTTGGAATATGAAACAATTTTCATCTACCCCGAAAAATTTAAAAGCAATGTCAATTACTGGTAATTCAGAGGATATTTCGGTCGCTGCTTTGGGTGATAATCGAAGAGGAGTTTATGCAATTCATTTAGTAAATAATGGCGCCTCAAGAAAAATTACGGTAACGGGAATTCCCCTTAAAATAAAATCTTTTAAAATTTTTATCACTGATGAAAATGACCAGGTGAAGCAAGGAAAATTGATACCGGTTGAGAATGGCAATGTAACTTTTGTTTTACAGGAAACTAGTTTTACTTCGCTTTTTAGTAAATAGGAATTTTTTTTTCAAACAAATTTTTCCCTTATTCTTTTAAAAAAACATTGATGACGAATCATTTGATAAATTAAAAATATTGCCAAAAAGAAGTGCCAATTCAGAAATAAAATTGCAAAATAAGAATCATGGAAAAAAGTTCGTTTACTGGTTTTTTCATTTTTATTTTTTCTTTGTCAAT
>JBDTJV010000563.1:0-13642 GCA_039935675.1 Ginsengibacter sp.
CAGTGGGTATATTACCCGGGTTAAGCACAAATTTTTTGTCCTCTTCCGGTGTATTTTCAGAAAGTTTAGTGATAGTAACTTCACCCAGTAATACTCTTCGCCTGGAATCTGGCCATGCAATGGAAGGATCTTCTATTTTGTCTCCCTTTTCAGCTACCTGTGCATATAATTTAAATTTGATTGGGCCTTTCGAGATTCTTTTTTTAATTTCTGTAAAAAGGTAATCTGCGCTTTCCTTTGTAGACTCTTCCGGAGTAATATATTTTTCACCGGCTTCTGTAATAAACTGGTAACGGATAAAATGAGATGCTCCTTTTTTGTTGGTGAACTTGAAAGAATTAACGCCGTAATAATTGATGGTTGCAAAACTTGAAGTGATGTGTTGCGTTGTCAAAAAAGTTTTTGCAATCGGATGAGATCCTAAAAAATTATCGAGTGCGGTTGGCTTCTTTGCATCCGGGCCGCTGGCACCAATGGCCAATAAAAGTTCGCGAAATTCATCCGAGGTGGCAGTGGGGAAACCATTAAAGCTGTGGCAAATAATATCCGTCGTTGTGTTCTCCGGCATGATGAATTTTATCCCGAGGCCACGAGGATTGGCTGCAGGATTATTGTCAGGAATGGTAGGTATTCCTGTAAAATCTGAAAATCTTAGTAATACTTTACTGCTCTCGTTTTGCAAATGAGCAGCTTCCGTAATTTCCGCCGCGTCTTTATTTGGAACAAAAGTTCCTTCAAAAATAATTCCCTTTGCATGTACGGCTCTTGAATGGTTATCGCCAAACGCAGAGTGCATAGCATTAACGAGGTCTACAGGACTGGATTGTTGATTGGTGTTCCGGGCATTGGCGTGTAAATACCCGCCGGCAATTATGGAAGCTGTCATAATTATTGATTTTGTTTTTTTTTGATGTTCATAAAATTTATTTTATTGTGTTGTTATTTGAAATAGCAATTGGGAAGCAAAATTTTCAAGTGGATTATTTAGCACCGTGACCGTTTTGAATTTCTATTTTCATTACACGGATGAGCATCAGGATTTAAAATCTTGCTGCGTTGATGCAGCTTTAAATGATTGATGTTCGATATTTCGAAATAATATAATCATTATCAAAACCCTGGATTAGCTGATTTTAGTAAACATCCACTTCCTGCGTGTGGGTTTCTAAGACAGCGTTTTCAACTTGCGCCTCTTTTTCTTTTATCAATTGTATTTCTGCAAAAAATTTCACCTCATCTCCTACAACCACATTGCCTGCTTCTGTCAAAGTGTCCCAGGTAATACCAAATTCTTTCCTGCTAAGTTTTCCTTCAACGCTAAACCCGGCCTTTTCCTGGCCGTAACTATCGAATATAATTCCCCCGAATTCAACTTTCAGAGTAACTGGTTTTGTTACTTTCTTTATGGTCAGATTTCCAGAAAGTGTGCCATCATCTTTGGTTCAATCATACCTGCTTCCTAAGAATTTAATTTGGGGGTGTTTAACCGCATCAAAAAAATCAGCTGATTTTAAATGATTGTCTCTGTCAGGATTTTTGGTTTCAATTGAATTAACTTCTGCAGTAAATTCTATGCAAGCCGCTTTTGTAAAATCATCATTTTCTGTAAAAGCTTGCACCGTAAAATTTTTGAAATATCCGGTAACTGTAGAGATCATTAAATGTTTCACTTTAAAATAAACTTCACTGTGTGCGGGATCAGAGATCCATTTGTTCTTTGTCATTGGTTTAAAATTTAGACGTTTAAAAATTGATTGTTTTGTATTATTGATTTTCAGGTAGTTGGTTTTCCTTTTGTTTGTAGAAAATTTTATAACTCTTCAATCCACTCCTCTATATATCCAGCCTCTTCTTTCCACGTGGACATTCCCAACACAAAGTGATTCCGTCCGGGAAAATCTTTGTAGTCTGTAACTGACTTTTTATTTTTGTATTTTTTAAAATTGGAATAATTAAGAGAGGCAGGAATGAAATGGTCGGTGCTTCCTGAAATTAGTAAAAGTGGATCATGAGGCTTATTGAAATCTACTTTGGCGGCCTTGGTTAATCCATCGCGCACCAGCAATTTCGATTCGGGAACACAAAAATTATAATACGCATTAGTTTGTTCTTCGCAATTCATTCCGTTGGTAAATGCATATTGCCACTGCTTAAAGCTCATTAAAAAAGATTTTTTGGTAGAAGTAAAAAACCCCAATGGCCCCCAGCTTGCTTTATAAAACGAAGGTTTGAAAGTAAAAACGCCTAATGGTGGAACAGAATGTATAGCAATGCCTGCCGCTGCTATATCGCGCTGTAACAATATTTGGATAATTAAACCTCCCATTGAATGACCAATAAGAATTGGCTTTTCGGGTAATTTTTTAATAATGTTTTCAAAATAGCTGGTAAGCTCTTCCAGTCTTATTGAAGCAATTCCTGCATCCGGTTGCCGGTTTCTTAACTCTTCGGGCGAAGCATCTTTATGCGGTAATGTTGGCGTAATTGTTTTATACCCTTTATTTTCAAAATAAGTTCTCCATTCGTCCCAGCAATTGCTGCCTACAAAAGCGCCTGTTATAAAGACGATCGTTTTTGATTGTATAGTTTTCATAATTAATGTTTTAATAACCCCGATATGCCAAACCGAATACCAGTGTTGTAAAAATTTATCAATCAATTACTTAGTGATTGCATCCTGATAGCGCCACAACTAAGGTTCGTTGTAGTAGGATTATTACCACGAAATGAAGTGGAAATATTATTACTCATATGGTTGAATTAGCCCTTCAAAGGACACCTCTTTTTGAATTGTGTAAATGTATTTTTTAAGGTAACTCTTGTATTATTTATTTAATAGTGAAGTGGCTTTCGACAATATTTACACTGCATTCTATTTATCTATTTATCTTTAAAAATATTTGTCTTTTTGTTTGACCAGGTATTTGATAAAATAATTTTCATTGAGAGTTACAGGAATCAACGGGAAAATATTTTGAAGTTAAAAATTTATAATTTATCTCAAGGATGACTGAAAAAATTTTAATTGTTGAAGATGAAATGATAGTAGCAACAGACCTTCGTATGTTGCTGGAAAAAAATAGATATACCATTACCGGAATTGCCCGTTCTTATGAGAAAGCTATTGAATCTATTGGGAAAGATAAGCCTGACATGGTTTTGCTTGATATTTTCCTGACTGGAAAACTAACGGGTATCGATCTTGCCAAAAAATTAAAGGAAGAAAATATTGGATTTATTTATTTGTCTGCTAATGCAAATGAAGAAGTGTTATCCGCAGCAAAAAAGACAGAGCCTTACGGATTTATCGTAAAGCCCTTTCGTGAAAAAGATTTGTTGGTAACTCTTGAGATTGCAAGGTATCGCCACGAAAACAGTGTAGAATCATCTTATAAAAAAGAAGAAGATCTGCAATTGCAACTTGAAAAAATATTTTCAGAAGATACAACATGGGAACAAAAATTATTAAAAACGGGACTTGCTTTTCAAACTTATATTCCTTTTGATTTTATGAGTGCAGGATTTTCCGATATGAGCCCGGAATCTTTGAACAATCATAGTTTCTTAAGAGTAGCTTTTAATGAATACCAATCAATTGGTATGAAAGAATTAATAACTATTTCGGGAGTTACAGTGGACGAACTTATTTCGATGATTTCTAAAGAGGAAAAACAAACCTCTCCTTTAATTTATACTAATGAATCCTTCGAAATCGCAAGCAGGCAACCGACGTTGAAAAAATTATTCGCCGATACTTTTACAATGAAATCCTTGCTCACATTACCCCTGCAGGTGCCGGGCAGGCCGCTATTTAATTTCTATTTTTTCAGCAGAAGGCCCGATGCTTATAATTCTAATCACATTCATTTATTGAATCATCTACGATATACGCTAACAAAGCTTATTGAAAAAGTAACAGAAAACAAAAATACAGACAAGGCAAATATTAATATAAACAATAAACCAGGTCACTCAGGCAGCATTAACTGTTTTGAAAAAATTATCGGTAAAAGCCATCTTCTGTTAAATGTTTTTGATGAAGTAATGCAGGTAGCTCCGATGGATACCTCTGTTCTTATTCAAGGTAAAAGCGGTACTGGTAAAGAAGGCATTGCAGATGCGATTCATGACTGTTCGCCAAGAAAATCCAAACCTTTTGTAAAAATAAATTGTGCCACATTACCCCCTACCTTGATAGAGTCAGAATTATTCGGTCATGAAAAAGGTTCTTTTACGGGTGCTCTTGAAAAAAGAATTGGAAAATTTGAACAGGCAAATGAGGGCACTATTTTTTTGGATGAAATTGGTGAAATGTCATTAGATATGCAGGTGAAATTATTAAGGGTTCTACAGGAACAGGAAATAGAACGAATTGGAGGGAAAGCCCCAATAAAAATCAATGTCCGTATTGTAGCAGCAACCAATCGCAACCTGGAAAAGGAAGTTGCCGAAGGAAGATTCCGGCTTGACCTTTATTATCGCTTAAATGTCTTCCCCATAACCCTTCCGCCACTGAAAGCGCGCAAAGAAGACATTCCTTTACTTACCGAGTATTTTATAAATCACTTCAACAGGAAAACGGGAAAGAAGATCACGGGGGTTTCATCCAAGGTTTATCAATTATTATTAAATTACACGTGGCCAGGTAACATCCGGGAACTTCAACATCTTATTGAAAGAAGCGTATTAATGACCAAAGGAAATATTATTGAAGAAATTTCAATCCCTGCGGTTTTTAGTTCAGGCATAACCGAAAGCTCTGAAAAAAATCAACCTAAAAGCATTCATGAAAATGAAAAAGAATACATCTTGTCTGTATTAAAGAAATCGAATGGAAAAATATGGGGAATGGGCGGCGCAGCTGAATTGCTGAAAATCCCTCCCACCACGCTTGCGTCCAAAATGAAAAAGTTAGGAATTAAAAAAGATTTCAATGATTGATTTGAGCACCTTTTTAGGAATTTCCTCACAAGCCGGATTTAAGCCTGTTGTGCTTTTTAAGTTCTTTACAGTAAACAAAGAAATATTACAGATTTTTATTTTGATCTAAAAATGAATAATAAAAATTTCCTGCCAGATTGCAGAGAATATAAAATATAAGAGAAATCTTTTCAACAGATTTAGGAAATTTATACTGTAATTGTTTCATTCAAAGATTTTATTGAATGTCCATTATAACCCTTCATAGCTCAACAGGCAGATGGATCATGGCTTCCGTGATACTTGCTTCAGCAATGGCTTTTATTGATTCAACAGCCTTGAATGTTGCGTTACCTTCCTTGCAAAAGGATCTAAATGCAACAGCCGCTGATCTTTTCTGGATTTTAAATTCTTATTTATTAATGCTGGCTGCCCTTACCTTAACCGGAGGATCGTTAGGTGATAAATTGGGAAGAAAAAAAATCTTCATGCTTGGGATTGGTGTCTTTATTATAGGCTCTGCGGCTTGCGGTCTGGCGCCAACTGTTTCTTATTTGATTGGTTTTCGAGCGGTACAAGGGATCGGCGGTGCGCTGATGATCCCCGGAAGTCTTTCCATCATCACTTCCTCTTTTGAAAAAGAAAGAGGAAAAGCAATAGGCACATGGTCTGCAGTAACCACGCTGGTTACTATTGGCGGCCCTATTCTTGGCGGCGCACTTGCTGATGCAGGGCTTTGGCGATTGATATTTTTCATCAACGTTCCAATTGGCATTGCATCGCTGATCATTCTTTGGTTTAAAGTTCCTGAAAGCACAGATGGACTAAGAGATCATTCTATCGATTACTACGGTTCTATTTCTATAATCACAGGACTCGCTTTATTAACTTATGGATTTCTAAAAATACCCGGAGTTGGATTCAATAACGCGCAGGTGGATTTTTCAATTGGCGCTGGAATAATCGCATTAATACTTTTTATTTTAATAGAAAAGAAAAGCAGAGATCCGATGATGCCGCTGGAATTATTCAAAAATAAAACATTCACCGGCGCTAATTTGCTTACCTTCTTTCTATACGCAGGGTTGTTTGCAGGAATGTTATTCCTTACATTGAATATGGTGCAAATACAGAACTATAGCCAATTACAAGCAGGACTTACCTTATTACCTTTTACAATTTTAATCATTGTATTTTCCAGGTGGTCAGGATCAATGAGTGATAAACATGGGCCGCGTCAGTTTTTAATTGGTGGTCCTTTGTTGGTAGCGATCGGGTTATTAATGCTATCATTTGTAAAACACACAATCGGGCCTTCAGACTTTTGGACTACTTACTTTCCCGGAATCTTTGTTTTTGGATTGGGCATGTCTTTAACAATTACACCCCTAACATCAACACTAATGGGAGCCTTGCCCAACCAATATTCGGGAACAGCATCGGGGATCAACAATGCAGTTTCACGCATTTCAAATGTTTTTACAAACGCCATTGTTGGTGCCTTGGCTATTCTTTTTTTTACAGGATATTTAAGCAATGAAGTAAATCGCATTTCGTTAACCGAAAATGTAAAAACACAGGTTATTCAACAAGCGGCCAATCTCGGGGATGCGAAAGTTCCGACGGATATTTCAGATACAAAGAAAAAAGCTGTGGCGCATTTGTATAAAGAAGGATTTATCAAAACTTACACGAAGGTAATGCAGATAAGCGCTGCTATGGCCTTTGTTGGAGCATTAATGGCTTTTGTATTTATCAGAAATGATAAAATTAAAAATGATAATGATAGAATACTTTCCTGATTCTATCAACTGTTAATCCTCTAAAATTTCTCTATCCCATTTTGCAAGATCAGCACCTGCATGATAAGTACTGTATAAAAATTCAAGCAACGTTTTTTTAGGATTTTCCGCTCGCTGTACTTGTGAATAAGGCAAAATAAATTCACCCAAAGTTGTATTGTAATATGCACCACCAGGCTGAATAATTGCTGTCTTGTAACCCTCTGGTTCAGGATATAAATAACAATAGAATGCGGGCTCGGGCAGCATATCATTTCCTGTCCAAAATCCGCAACTGCTCACCTCCCTGGAATAGGACTCTTCAGCTACCCAATCAGGCATACCCGGCACACCACCCGGATGTTTGGGCGCTCTTCTGCCGGAAAAAAATGAAAGTGCCAAATCAAAACCTCCCCAAAAAAAGTGAATAGGACTGCATTTTCCTTTGAAGCCGCTTCGGAATTCCATAAATACTTCCTGTATTCTTAATAATGCAATATGAAAGGCAGTAACCTGCTCATAATCATACGTTGCATGAACAGTGTCCTCCTTAAATGGTATTGGATTTGCCAGCTCTACAGGAACAGTTTTTATTTTAATATTAATTCCTAATTCATCAAGTTTCTCAAAAATCTTTTGATAGAAATCAGCGACTGAAATCCCGTTCATATCGAAACTTTTGAACTCGTTTTTATCAGTTTTTATTTTTAGCTGATGTCTAATAAAATCCAAATCAATTTGGAAGTTTTTATTTTTAAAGGGCATATTGTGAGTGGTCAAACCAGTAGCTGTTATGTACAGCGTGATATGCCATGAATGATTGACCCAGGGCAGTGTTGCCAATTTTATTTTCCCTACTATCTGGGAAAACATGTGTAAGGTATCATAAGTTGCTTTACCTTTTTGATAGGAAAGCTCAGGCCATTTTTGTTCCATAGTATTCAATTTAAAGGTCTTTTAATCAATAACCAGTTTTTGAAATTAGAAATTTTTTTCTAATTTTCTTTATTCGCCCATATATCTTCATATTCGTCAGGATGCCTCTTGAATTGCGCAAAAACATAAGGACAAAGCGCTATCACTTTTAAATTTTTCTCCCTGGCATAAGTAACCATCTCATTTAGTAATTGTTTGGCCAATCCCTTTCCTTCAGCCTGGGGCAAAACTTCAGTATGATAAACCGTAAGATTATTTCCTGACACACCAATTACCATTTCTCCTAATTGCTCATTGCCTTCATTTATGTAAAAATGACCGCTGCCATTTTCATCCCAATCGAGTTTTACATTTTCCATATTTATTTCAAAAATTAAAAAAAAGTTTTCTATTTACAAATTAATTTTTTGATGGGAAACTTTTTAATACTTCTATCAATTAAATATCCGGATGCATATTTAATGATACCCCAATACGATTCCAGGCATTAATGGTTATAATAGCCATTATTATTTGAGCAGTTTTTTCTTCGCCAAACAGTGCGATTGCTTTATTGTACAAATCTTCACTGAGACCATGTTGATGTATCAGGGTAATTTCTTCTGTCATTGCCAACAAACATTGGTCCTCCTCATTAAAAATATTTGGAGACTCTTTCCAAACACTCATTAAATATATGCGTTGCTCAGTTTCACCAAGCTTTCGTGCATTTCTTGTGTGACTGTTCACACAATAAGCACAGCCATTAATCTGTGACGCACGTATTTTGATCATTTCTCGTTGAAGCTTGTCTATGCCGGTTCTCGCCACATATTTATCAAGTTCAAGAAGTGCTTTATAAGCGTCGGGCTGCACTTTGCCCATCAGGAATCTTGTTGCCATAATTATAAATTTAAATTTTTACATTTTCTGTTTGAGCATCTTTACTCTTCAATATTTTAGTCTGTTCGTGAGTCGACTGATCAGGCCTCACAATCATTCTCAGAGCCTGATCACGCGTAAAATAAGCAATAATCCATTGAGACAAAGTTTTGAATTTATTGCGAACAGTGATTAATGAAGTTAAATGAATAAAGAGCCAGATCATCAAAGCGAGATAACCACCAACATGAAACTTGGATGGAAAAAGATCGGCAACAGCCCGATATCGCCCGATAATTGCCAATGATCCTTCATCATTGTATTTAAAAGGTGTCATCGTTTTTCCGTCTGCGATCGCTGTGAAATTTTTTGCTAATTGTCTTCCCTGTTGAATGGCTACCTGCGCCAACTGGGGATGCCCGTTTGGAAAATTTGCATCATTGTATTGAATGCTTATATCGCCGGTTGCATACACGTCATTCGCATCCCGCACTTTACTATATTCATCTGTGATCATCCTGTTTCCTTTTCCTAAACTACTATGCGGAATCCCTTCAAACTTTTCACCAATAATACCGGCTGCCCAAACAAGATTTTTAGTATCGATTACCTGGCCATCAGATAAAAATACCTGATCATCATGAAAATCATTGACAACGATGTTCAATTTTACTTTTACTCCAAGCTTTATCAAGGCATCATACGCTTCCCGATGAGATTTGTCAGTCATTTGTGCTAACAAAGTTTTTCCACCGTCCACCAGATATATGTTTGCCACCACATTAGAAAGTTCCGGGTAATCTTTTACAAGTATGTTTTTTCTGAGCTCTGCCAACATCCCAGAAACTTCAACACCCGTTGGGCCTCCACCGGCAACCACAATAGTCGATAGTTTTCTTTTTTCAATGGCATCATTACTTCTACTTGCCTCTTCCAATGACTGCAATAAGAAATTACGCATGCGGGCTGCATCGTTCATTGTTTTCATCGTAATAGCATTCTTCCTTATATTTTCATTTCCGAAATAATTAGTCTCAACACCGGCAGCAAATACCAGGTAGTCGTAATGTAAAGATCCATTATCTAAATAGCAGGTATGTGATTGCGGATCAAGTCTTAGAAATTCTGCAAGTCTGAAACTGAAATTCCTTTTATACCTGAAAAGTTTTCGAAAAGGATAACTGATGCTTGAGATCTCCAAAAATCCAGTGGCTACCTGGTAAATTAGCGGTGGGAAAAAATTATAGTTGTTCCTGTCAACAAGTGTGATGTGATAATCATTCTTTTTCAACAGATCTTTTGCAAGGTTAATGCCGGCAAACCCTCCGCCAATAATAACTATTTCTTTCTTTCTATTTATAGATTTCATGGTTTAAATTTTAATTACAAATAGAGATGAACACTTCTATTGCCCGCTTTTAAAGTTTCATTTCCTTGAGTAATTTCACTATACTATTAGATTGCCCCTTCATCCTGCACCAACTTTATTTCTCCTTCAAATAATAACACCGAATTAAGGATCATCATTTCATTTTCTTCAAGTTCTTCTGAATCAAGATCTATTTGATTCTTATCTAATTCACCCTTTACAAAATAAGTGGCAGAAGCAGCGCCATTGTTATTAAAATCATGTCCATTTTTATATAGAGTTATCAATATATTTAGGCTATAATCATTTAAAATGAGGAGGCCCGAAAAAGTGTTTCGTTTCCAAAATTGTAGGGAATTCTTTTCTTCAAAAACTACTAAATTGTAGTTTATCTTTTTAAGGTATTCTTTAGCTTTTACATACAATATGTTTTCTCCACCATTGTTGAATTCTTGTGTTTTTTCATAGCTGGTTATTTTATCAAAAAATTGATAGCAATGAATATTTTCCAGAGAATTTTCTTTGTAGATGTTTTGTTTTATGTCTTTACAACCAGCCAGAACAAGGCATTTTTCTTTAAAAATAATTTCGCTTTTTTCCGCATCAATTGTCCATTTTATTTTAGTAGGAGAAAACATTTTAATTGTATTAATTGTTTAAAATCGATTTAGAATTATTAAACCATCAATTGAAATAAGATTGGTTTCAATGTAAAAAGTATCACGCTCTTTTAATAACTAAATGTTGCAGAACCTACAGGCAACAGTTTTTCTTTTTTAAAATCCGTAAAATTCATTCCTGTGGTGTTCTTAAACAATTTACTGAAATGAGCCATATCGCAAAAACCCAGGAAATAAGCTATCTCTTTCATGCAGCGACCTGAATATGTTGCCTGCCGTTTTGCTTCCAATACAATTCTTTGCCTGATATGATGACCTGCAGAAAATCCTGTTGTCTTTTTAATAATTTCATTAAGATAATTTGGAGTAACAGATAACATGCTTGCATAATCCGAAACCATCTTTTGAGATTTATAATTTTTCTCCAGAAAGTCCATAAACTGTTGAACGATTTCCATGTTCCGGGTTGGCCTGATAAATTCGACATTCCCTTCAACCTGCCTTGTGATATAAATCAACCAGATTTTAAAATATCTTCTGAGAATTTCGGTGCGAAATAAGTTATTGTTCTCAAATTCCTTTACCATTTTTTCAGCAATATTTTTCATGTCTGGCAATGCTTCAATATCTACAGTAATCGCATCTGTTGAGGCGAACATTTTGAAAAGACTGGTATGATATGTAGAATTGGATTCCTGGTTTTCTATTGAAAGAAAAGATTCAGAAAATGAAAGAACATAACCTTCCGGTTTATCCATTAGTTGAAGCTGGTGGACCTGCCCGGGTTTTATAAAACAAATATGATTGTTTTCAATGTCGCTGGTCTGCATATCAACATAATGAACGCCTTTGCCTTTGACCATCCAGATGATCTCAAAATTATTTTTTCGTATAGGTCGGCTGAAATAATCTTCATTATTTTCGTATAGACATTCCAGTGAATTTATCTCAAAAGGCAATTCATTGTTACTTTCAATTTTTTGTGTATTTCGGGAAATAAAATTTTCTGTTGGTTTCATTATCAAATAATTTTGCCAATAGCAATTCCAATGTTGTGCCTGAATTTTAGATCACTAAAAAACAATTAGTTATGGCATTTTGGCCATTCTCTTTACCGCGATATTTCGTGGTTTCACTAAAATGAACGGCTGCATTTCGTATTTTGAAATATTTTTTAACTCATCAACATAAAATAAGTTTCATAGATAAATGTTGCTTTACTATTAACTCCTATTTTTGAATGACCAATTATTTTGATGTAATAAATAAGGTTGGCGTTGTATCTTTTACAGGTGTTTTTCTTTATGATTATAATTGGCAATAACTTTAAATCTATTTCGCTTATTCTGTGTAGGTTTCATCTCATAGGAGACTGGATGGTCGTTAAAAACTTAGGATGTATAAAAATTTGTTGATATTAATACTGCTGTTGTTTCAGTTTGGTTTTATCAGGGGCCAATTTACACAAGAATCACAGTCGCAATTATTATCGCAAATTCAAAAAAGTAAGACAGATACCAACAGGATAGATCTTTTACTGCAACTTGGAAAAACTTATCTTTTAAAAGATGTTCAACATAGATACAGTGCTGATAGCGCTTACCTGCTTTTTAATCAAGCCAATAAATTGAGCAAAATTTTGAATGAACCCAAATGGCAAAGTGAGTCATTTGCTGATTTAGGATCTTATTATTTTGAAGTAAATAATTTAAAAGAAGGCAAAGCTTCCTTTATGAAGGCAATTGAATATTATAATAAGAATGGCGATAAGTTAAATGAAGGGATTTATTGGAACAGGTATGGTGAAGCATTGCCGGACAGCGATCTTAATAATATTCCTCTTAAAATTGAATGCTTCAACCATGCGAGATCCATCTTCTTAAGCGTTAATGATAGCTTACGGGCCATCAGTGAAGAAACAAATATTGCAGAATGTTACGCCAGGCAGGGGAAACCAGAGGCTGCTGAAAAATTACTATTGGAGGTGATTAATCAATATAAATCTATTGGTTATAATAAATTAGAGGACACTTATGATGCACTGGCACAAATATGTGGTAGTGAGGCAAATCTTCACAAAGAATTTTTGTATAGGATAGAAGCAGTGAAAAGCATGGAAGCAAGCGGTGACGATAAACGAAGTGATTATTTTTATGCAAAGTTGGCGCTAACCTATTCTGATATGAAGATGTATAAAGAAAGCGCCCAATGGATACTGAAAGCTATTGACTTTCTTAAGAAGAAAAAAAAATATGAAGATCTATATGGCGATGTCAGCTTGTTAGTATTTGATTACATAACGCTGAAGCAGCCGGAAAAAGCCCTTGCCTTTCTTGACAGAATTTCACATGAAATACCTCCCTCCAACCTGGCTCAAAAAGTAGATCTGAATGAAGAGTTTGCACATTGCTACGTGGAGATGAAAGAATATTCAAAAGCTGAACAATACTATCTTGAAATGATTCGCATTTTTAAATTCACCAGCTTCAATAAAGCTTTTTATACAAGCCATGATCAAATGGTATTGGATTTTATTTATTACAACCAGACGATCGGCAATTTTTATATCCTCACCAAAAACTATAAAAAGTCAGGTATTTATTTTACTAAAATATTAAATCTTCCGAAGGGGGTTGTAAGGCCAATTACTCTTGGTGAAATTCACCAGGCGCAGTTTAAAGTGGATTCTGCTTCGGGTAATTATGTATCTGCAATTCGTCATTTTGAGTTTTTTCAAAATATACATGATTCATTATTTAATGCAACAAAAAATAAACAGATCCAGGAATTGAATATTAAATATGAAACTGAGAAAAAAGACAAAGACCTCAAGCTAAAACAAAAAGATATAGCGCTGCTACTCAACAAGAGTCAATTACAGGAAGCCACACTCAAAAAGGCAACGCTAACAAGAGATATTATCGTTTGGTCAGCTATTACCTTGCTGGCACTTTCATTTGTTGGATACAGGATCAAGCAGAGACATAATGTGGCTTTACAATTACAGCAGGATGAAATAAATTTTCAGAATCACCAGTTACAGACCGCATTGTCCCAACAAAAAAAACTGACCATAGAAAAAGATTGGCTGATGAAAGAAATCCATCACCGGGTAAAAAATAATTTGCAAATTGTTATCAGCCTCTTGAATGTAC
>JBDTJV010000564.1:0-4325 GCA_039935675.1 Ginsengibacter sp.
CCAGCGATCCGCGAACCTTGGCCGGCACTAATTCGCCTATATACATCGGGGAGATAAACGAAGCAATACCAATACCGATTCCGCTAATTACCCTGCCGGTAATCAACCAGGTAACTGACGGAGAAAACGCAGTGCCAATGGCACTGATGGTGAAAATAATGCCAGCGAGTATTATCATTTTGCGCCGTCCGTACTTATCGGTTAATGCACCGCCAATTACAGCACCAATGATTGCTCCCACTAAAACGGAACTAACCACCACCTCTTCCATAGTAGCCGATAGACCATATTGCTTTTGAATAAACAGGATGGCTCCCGAAATAACGCCCGTATCATAGCCGAAAAGCAGCCCACCGATTGCAGCAACGCCTACAGCAACATAGACAAAGCCTTTCAAACTCTTTTTGTCATTTTCTTTATTCTTCATTCGTACCAGATTTATTTTGAAGAACTAATTTGAATTTCGGAATCTGTTCCTTCCCAACCATCAGCCTCATACCAATAGAACGTGAATTTGATTTGTTTTCCTTCTGCCAGTGATTTGGTCGGCAGATCAGCAAAGTGAATTCCAAGTATTTGCTGGCCGGCTTTTAAATCATGAACTGTTTTAAAATCATTATTACTCCAATGAATAAATGCCTTTGCCACCGTTTCGATTCGAAATATTTTGCCGCAAGGCTGTTTTCTATTTTGAAGCTATGAATTGACTTTAAAAATTTGTTGAAGAAATCATCTTTGACAATTCATTAAATTTTACGAGGCCTTTATACATAGTATTATTAATAAAAATAGCCGGGGTATTTTTTACGCCCATTTGTATCCCACACTTAATATCCTCGTTCACCCTATTTATTACCGTTGGTTTTTTGATGTCTTCCATCAGTTGCTTTATTGAAATAGAAAATCTTTTTTCGATAACCCCTAAAATACCGCCTAATCCATACTCCAGGAATGATTGTAGTTCAAAAATCGTATCATGCACCTCAATAAATTTTTGTTGTAATGCACTTGCTTCAGCAACAAGTGCAGCCAGGAAGGCAGATGGATGCATAACTACACAAGGGAAATTTATATAGTCAATACAGATATTTTCTTTAAAATATTCACGTATTGCTTTCAGTTCCACAAAAGCTTTCCCGCAATATTCACATTCATAATCCTCATATAACAAGAGGGTTAATTTCACTTCCTTCTTTTCAAGAAGAAGATTGTTATTATTGACAATTGAAGACAAATTCATTTTAGAGTGATTAGTCATAAGAAATAATGGTTCCTGTATTTGCCAGGCCGCTGGAACCTCTCACATCTTTGGAAGAACGAGCCTTCACAGCATCAACTGCACTAACCCCTACAGAAGAAGGAACAAAACCAGATGATTTTTTAATTGGCTTTTTTTCTGCAATCTTTTCGGGTGCACTATTTCCTTTACCCTTTTTACCGGGTTGGTTTACAACGGATTTGTTTTTATCCATGTTACCCTTTTGTAATGCTATTTTGTTTGCCATTTTTTTAATTTTAATATTTATTTAAATAATGTTTGGAAATATGATCCTTTGTATTTTAAGCTAAATCGTTTCCAATATTTTCTTATGTTCTTCGTATTGCTCTTTTGTTAGTTCCCCGGATGCGAAACGTTTTTGTAAAATATCAAGCGGACTATCCTTCCTTCTTCTTTCTCCGGGAATACTCCAGGGTGTAAAGAAAATCCAGAATAATACCATCAGCCAGATGAACCACCATATAAAGTGCATGCCTCCGAAATAATAACCGTTGTTTACCATAGTTTTTAAGATTTAATTGTTGTTGATTTTATTGTGATATTTAGTTTTTGTTGTCACCTGTATCAGTTGCTGTTCCAAGTTGGCGTTGTACTGTAGCCATATCAAAGTATTCGCGCACACGGTCAATTTTCCCATTAATAATGTGGAATACAAAGCAGCAACTAAACTCATATTTATTTCCTGATGGAGCTATTTTAATAGAAGGGAAGTCCACCGCTTTAGTTACAACACCGATGGTGCTGTATTCAAGACAAGCAAAATCCTCACTTGCAAAAACATTGATAAGTTTTTTTACCCTGCCGGGTGAGCCTGCCCAATGATTTTTTGCAAACGCGGCCAATTTTTCTTTTCCTTTTATGCTATCACCTGTAGGAACAACAAGCCATTCTATGTTATCATCCATTAAATTAAGTATGATGCCAATATCCTTCCCGAATAAAGCATCAAAATAGGTGTGCATTAATTTTAGGTTTTCCTGAACCTTGTTTATTTTTTTAGTTGCTTCCATTTTGATTTTTGTTTATGCGTAGAGAAAATTCTTGGTTTCAGTAACTAACTTCTACCCTGGCCTTGAATGTTTTTTGATCGGTTAAATGTTTGATGATGAAATCTGCAAGGTCGGCACGCGAAATCTTTGATTGAATAGTTAAAAGGTCTTGGGTGGCGATTCTGTACTTTCCGGTAAGTGGGGAATTTGTAAGGCGTGGCGCACGAATAACTGTCCAATTTAAATCGGATTCAATCAGAATCTTTTCCATTAGCAACATGTCTGCATACATATATTTGAATATTCGCTGTAATATATTCTTTACAAAGAATTTTATCAGGAACGAACTTTTTGGTGGAATGACCGCTGCCCCTGCTGAAATGCAAACAACGCGATAAACACCTGCCTTGCGCATTGCATTGATAATGTTGCTGATGCCTTGAGAATAAATTACCGTGTGTTGCAGGGCTTTACTGCCGACGCATGAAATGATAGCATCGTTCCCATTGAATACATTTTCAAAAGTGCCCGGTTGAAGTACGTCACCCTTAATGACTTCCAGGTTCTTATCACTTATTTTAAATGCATCCGGCGTCCTGACAACTGCAGTAACCTTATATCCTGCTGATAAAGCCTGTTGTACTACCTGCAAGCCTGTACCGCCTGTAGCTCCGAATACAATTATTTTGTTCATGTTTTTTTATTTATCGTTTATTACTCGAACTGAGCCATAAGACTCGAAGTGTCGAGGTACTCTCTTACTTTATCAATCTTACCTTGTGCATTTATGTGATACACGAAGCAAACAGGTAATTTGTAGGTTCGTCCAATTAGCGTCTTTGGGTCATGTGGAAACTTCCAGCTGGAGTTTCTGTAACTACGTTTTTTTTCTGTTTTTTCCATTTTGTTTGTTTATTCAGGAATTAATTGTTATGCTTTATTTAGTCCTATATCAGGGTTACTTGGATGGAACTTTTTCCTCTTTGCTCCAGCCATCTTTTGAACCTTTGCTGAAGTCTTGATTGGTATAGTCCATCGTTTTATCTGCCAGGGGGCGATCCTTTGTCGCATCCCTGCTCTTTGCCAATCCCTTAGCGGCATGACCACAGGCAATGGCCGCATCATTTTGGCTCAAAAGAGGTGTTGCGATTACTTTGTCGAAAGCCTTGCCATCCCATCCTGACCGCATGGCAATTATTAATGCAGTTACATTGGTGATATTCGGCACCTCGATAATTGCTATGGTATCATACTCTCCGAATGCTTACCATATTCCATGAATTTTTGCTCCAATTTCCTGGAGTACGCCTAATAAATCCGGCGGTCTCTTGAAATCATCAGGGTCTTTTGTAGTACGGTATATCCACGTAAAGGCAGAATAAGTTGCTTGTAATAATAACATTTGGCCTTCCTCAACCTTGTTTTTTTCTGTTGTTTCCATTTTTTTAGTTTTTATTATTTTATAGGAAACTATATCTCAAAATATTCCCAGGCTTTTTTTAACTAAACCGTTTCTAATATTTTCTTCTGTTCCAAATATTGTTCTTTGGTTATTTCACCGGTTACAAAACGCATTTTCAAGATATCAAGCGGAGCATCTTTTTTTCTTCTTTCTCCGGGAATACTCCATGGGTGTAAGGGAAGTCCACCGCTTTAGTTATAACACCGCTGGTTCACCGGTAGGGACAACAAGCCATTCAATATTATCATCCATCATGTTAAGCATAGGGCTTAAATCTTTGCCGAATAATGAATCGAAATACTTGTGCATTAAAGTAAGGTTTGCCTGAACCTTGTCTGCATTTATGGTGGTTTCCATTCTGTTTTATTTTTTTAGGTGTATAAAGATGAGCCCACAATTATTTTTTATTTTACGTAGCTAAATGCAAAACGCATTAAAATTATGGTCAAGGCGTTGAGTAGCACTAATCCGGTTATTAATTGAGGTTTCGTGAAGGTTGATGTATTCTTTAGGATATAAATTGTATAAATTATTGCAACGATTGCTGCACCAATAAAATTACCTCTTATTATTAAGTGTGTTTCCATTTTTTTAG
>JBDTJV010000565.1:0-3250 GCA_039935675.1 Ginsengibacter sp.
CAATATGCTCAGATCCTACATTCGATGCAAGAATAGAGGCACCAATTACCCACCAACCTAAATTACGATTGGCCAGGAAATAATCTGAAGCGGATCCTCTCTTTTTTCGTATTGACCAGACAGAAACGCCGGCAATAATCAGCAAATAAAGAACTACAAAAAGTATATCAACTGTTCCAAGAAAATGCATAAGTGAATTTTAGTTATGGTCAAAATTTAGATAGCTGATTGATGATAAAAAAACCAGGAAGGTTTTTAAGAGAATTTATAATTTAAATAACTTAGAAAAAACCTTCCTCGCATGTAAAGGTTGCCAATCTTTGAAAGGTTGGCAACCTTTATCAAATTAATATGAATAAAACTTAAATAAACCTATTAATGATATTTTCAAAATATTCCTGTTTGCCACTTTTCATTTCGGGCTCGCCACCTTCGGCAGCAAGATTTCTAAGATCTTCCAATGTCAGTTTTCCCTCTTCGAATGCTTTTCCATTCCCTTTATCAAATGATGCATATCTTTCTTCCCTTAATTTTTTATAATCAGATTTATTTAAAATATTATCTGCAATAATTAATGCTCTTGCAAATGCATCCATGCCACCAATGTGCGCATAAAATAGATCAGCAGGATCAGTAGAGTTTCTCCTAATCTTTGCATCGAAATTGATACCACCACTTTTAAAACCGCCTGCTTCTACAATAATCAGAATCGCTTCAACCAACTCGTTTATATTATTTGGAAACTGGTCGGTATCCCATCCATTTTGATAATCACCACGGTTGGCATCCATGCTTCCAAGAACTCCGGCATCCGAGGCTACCTGTAATTCGTGTGTAAATGTGTGCCCGGCAAGTGTAGCATGATTCACTTCTATGTTCAATTTAAAATCATCCATCAAATCGTATTGGCGCATAAAACTGATACACGTAGCTGCATCATAATCGTATTGATGTTTGGTAGGTTCACAAGGTTTTGGTTCAATAAAAAATGTTCCTTTAAAACCATTTTTCCTCGCATAATCTTTAGCAGCATGTAAAAACTTTGCAAGATGTTCCTGTTCCCTTTTCATATTGGTATTCAGCAAAGTCATATAACCTTCCCGGCCACCCCAGAAAACATAATTAGCGCCGCCTAATTCAATAGTGGCGTCCAACGCAGCTTTTACCTGGGCAGCACCATGAGTTAATACTTTAAAATCAGGATTGGTAGAAGCACCATTCATGTATCTTCTATGAGAAAAAAGATTGGCAGTGCCCCATAATAATTTTACACCACTTTGTTCCTGCTTTTGCTTTGCATAAGCGGTAACTGCCTTTAATCTCTTTTCATTGTCGGCCACATCATTGGTATAATCTACCATGTCTACATCGTGAAAACAATAATAAGGCATACCCATTTTGGTGATAAATTCGAAGGCCGCGTCCATTTTATCTTTGGCTCTTTTTACAGCATCTTCCTTATCATTCCAGGGGAAGACATGAGTGGGTTCTCCAAAAGGATCTGCTCCACTACCGTTGAAAGAATGCCAATAGGCGCATGCAAATTTGAGAAATTCTTTCATCGTCTTTCCGGCTACTTTTTTATTTTCATCATACCAGCGAAATGCAAATGGATTATCGCTTTTTATTCCTTCATATTTTATTTGGGGAATATTTTTAAAAAATTCTTTTTTTCCTGTGAGTACTTCCATGATTTTTATTTTTAAATTTTGTTTGAATGTAAAATGTTTTTTTATTTCGGAACAATGAAATTTTACCAATTTGTAGCACTATTTTGCTAATTATTATTATTATTCATTTTCATGCCATCGTTTTTGGTAAAATTCAACCTGTTTAGCTTGTAAGTTTCCAATTTACTTGTACCTTCTTTGATTTTAATGTTAGTGTCTATGGGTGGGTTTACAAACAATTGTGTTTTACCGGTAACGGGCCATGTTACCTCAATTTTTTCAATAGAAATTGCCTGCCCTATACCAATATGCTGACATAAAGGATTTGAACCAAAACTCCCTCCCGAATTGACGTCTCTGTAAACAGATCTCTCTTTGCCATTCTCTGTAAAAGTAACTTTGATTTTTGCGCCGATTGCTACTTTGTTGGAAACCGTACCCTCTAATAGAAGGTTGACCCAATGATTATGATTCTGTCCCGGGTTCAAATAAAGAGAATTTTCATAAGCATCACCGACATAGGCGCCTCCCATTTTGATATAAATATCTTCATTACCATCATTATCGAGATCAGCAAAAGCAACTCCATGGCCTTTTTGTAAATTGCCGACGCGTGCAGAAGTGGTCACATCCAAAAAACTTTTACCATTCATATTCTTGAACAGTTTATTTGGGACCACCGATTTAAAAGACGGATTTCCTGTGCCCAAATAAAAATCCAGGTAGCCATCATTGTCGATATCGCCAAAATTACATCCCATAGCAAATGCAATTTTATTTAACCCCACTTTTCTGGATACATCTGTAAAGGTGCCATCATGGTTGTTCCTGAATAAAAATACTTTACCCGCGTCGTTCATGGGCGACCCTATTGCTTCTGCACCTGCATAAGTGGCAAGTGTCCCGGTGAACTCATACCCACACACCAGGATATCAAGCCAGCCATCATTATCATAATCAAAAAACCATGTCGGAAAACTTCGCGAAAGATTATTGCTCAAACCAGCCGCTTTACTCACATCCTCAAACTTAACAGGCCCACCTTTAACCGTTTCATTTTTCAATAATATTTTTTTCCCATTCAAAGTGGAGATAAAAATATCTGTAAGCCCGTCATTATTATAATCACCCGACGTAACTCCTTTTACAAACTCAGTGATGGCACAGCCGGCTTTTGCAGCTACTTCTGTAAAAGTTCCATTTTTATTATTTATGTACAATTCGCATGGATTAGCTTCCTCACCCGGTGTTGTTTCATTCCCAATAAAAACATCAAGCCAGCCATCATTATTGAAATCTGCCCAGGTAGCAGTTTGAGTAGGATGAAACGAAAGTAGTCCGGCTTCTTTCGTCACATCCGTGAAAGTACCATCTCCATTATTTCTTAATAAAGAATTGGGAGTATTGCCGAATTTCCCTTTCCATCCACCTCGCAAAACAAAGATATCCTTGAAGCCATCGTTGTTGTAATCTGTTTGCATGATATTCAAACCTCCGGTAAGATATCCTAGTCCGGAGGAATCAGAAACATCTGTAAATGTTCCGTTGCCATTATTCCTATAATACTTCATTGGCTCCGA
>JBDTJV010000566.1:0-7737 GCA_039935675.1 Ginsengibacter sp.
CTCTACTAAATTCTTTTTCATTATTGGTGACTAAGATGTGATTTAAGCTTAATGCATGTGCAGCAATCAACGTATCGAGAGAACCAATTGGTGTTCCGGCTTTTTCAAGTTCATTTCTAATTTTGCCTTAAAAAACTGAAGCATTAAAATCAAACTGAAAGATCTCAAAAGGAATGAGAAAATTTTTTAGAGCTTCCAGATTCTTTTCAGGAAATAAACTGAAATTCCAATTATCCCTAATCGTTTTTCGTTTAATTTTTCAAGAACGGTTTCAGGCTTTTTCTTGATGATATAAATGCAAATATTGGTATCGAGAATGTAATTCATAAATCTAAAGAATCTCTTTTTTGTTCAGTTGTTTGATTTCGTTCTTCCATAAAATCTTCTGAAAATTGATCAAGACTTTCAAAAAGGCTTTGCCATGGAGTATGATACGGAATAATATACAAGCCGTTTCCCATTTTCCTGATATAAACTTTGCTGTCATTTATTTTAAAATGGTCCGGAATCTTTATTGCCTGGCCCGTTGAATTATTTTCTATCTCTATTTCTTCAAATTGCATAAAAAATATTTTTTAGTTTGATGTTGCTTAACAAATATACAATAAAGAACAGTCGAATTTAAAGTACAAAAACCCTAAAATCTTTAAGAGTTATTTTTGCCAAATAGAAAATTTATGACTCCACAACGTTTTAATCGATTTACTTCTGTTCTTCATCATCGCCAGCCGGATCTTACAGTTATTTTAGAAAATGTTTTTGATCCGCATAATGTTTCCGCTGTTTTGCGCACCTGCGACGCAGTTGGAATCCAGGATGTTTACATTTTAAACAACCGCATACCGCCGCATAAAAAATGGGGCTATAAAAGCTCTTCAACTGCTGCAGAATGGCTCACTGTTCACCAGTTTACTGATGCCGAAACCTGTTTTAAAGAGATCAGAAAAAGGTATGCAAAAATTTATACTTCTTACCTTGGTGAAACATCGCATAATATTTATAAAATGAACCTGGCGGAATCTATCGCGCTCGTTTTTGGAAATGAAACTTATGGAGTGAGTGATGACATCAGAAAATTTGCGGACGGAGATTTTATAATTCCACAAGTTGGCATTATAAAATCATTAAATATTTCGGTTGCCTGCGCAGTTACTTTATACGAAGCTTTTCGCCAGAAAAAAGAAAAATCGCATTATGACAAATCACGGCTTTCAAAAACAGAAATGGATTTTCTTGAAGAAAAATGGGGATTGAAACAATCGTAACAAAGGCTTTTTGTATTTAATATTTAAATCATGTGTCCTATTACCAAATTCTTTGTTAAACCAATCGGGTGAACTATGAAATTTTGACCGTTTTTTTTGATTTAAAACTGACATACTACTTCATTTTCTGCCAACTAAACGCAAAATCGATTTTGGTACAATTCCTGTACATTTGCAACCCAAATAATAAATTAAATAAATTTAACAACTATGGCAAAAGAAACATTTGAACTCTTTGATGATAGGGTTCTTGTGAAACCCAATGCGGCCGAAGAAAAAACCGCTGGTGGAATAATAATTCCCGACACCGCAAAAGAAAAACCACAGAAAGGTACAGTAATAGCTGTTGGAAAAGGAAAATATGCTGAACACACAGGCAACCTGATTCCAATGCAGATAAAAGAAGGCGATACCGTAATGTATGGAAAATATGGCGGAACAGAGATCAGCATCAATGGTGAAGACTACCTGATGATGCGCGCTTCTGACATTTTAATGAAAATAAGTTAATTACTTTAAAAATTTTAATAAACAAATATTATGGCTAAACAAATATTTTTTGAAATTGATGCCCGCAATAAAATGAAAAGGGGTGTTGATACGCTGGCAAACGCGGTAAAAGTTACCCTCGGGCCTAAAGGAAGAAATGTGGTAATTGAAAAAAAATTCGGTGCCCCACAGATCACTAAAGATGGTGTTACTGTTGCTAAAGAAATTGAACTGGAAGACCCCATCGAAAATATGGGCGCTCAGATGGTAAAGGAAGTTGCTTCCAAAACCGCTGATATCGCGGGTGACGGTACTACAACAGCTACTGTTCTGGCACAGGCCATTATCAATGAAGGTTTACGTAACGTAGCCGCCGGTGCAAATCCAATGGATTTGAAACGTGGAATTGACAAAGCGGTGCAAGCAGTTGTTGAAAATCTTAAAAAGCAATCTGTAACTGTTGGAAATGACAATGATA
Source organism: Ginsengibacter sp. (assembly GCA_039935675.1). GTDB lineage: Bacteria > Bacteroidota > Bacteroidia > Chitinophagales > Chitinophagaceae > Ginsengibacter. Next base: position 2,233 of record JBDTJV010000566.1, read on the forward strand.
AGATCCAGCAGGTAGCTTCTATTTCTGCCAACAATGAGGAATCTATCGGAAAGCTGATCGCAGAAGCAATGACCAAAGTGGGTAAAGAAGGTGTTATCACTGTGGAAGAAGCAAAAGGTACTGATACAACTGTAGAAGTTGTGGAAGGTATGCAATTTGACAGGGGATATGTTTCTCCATATTTTGTTACCAACAGCGAAAAAATGCAAGCTGAATTGGAGAATCCTTACATCCTTATTTATGATAAGAAGATCTCTTCTATGAAAGATATTCTTCATATTCTTGAGAAAGTAGCTCAAAGCGGTCGTCCGTTATTGATCATTTCTGAAGATCTGGAAGGAGAAGCATTGGCTACTTTGGTAGTTAATAAATTACGCGGCACTTTGAAAGTAGCTGCAGTAAAAGCTCCCGGCTTTGGTGATCGCAGAAAAGAAATGTTGCAGGATATCGCAGTTCTTACCAAAGGAATCGTTATTAGTGAAGAGCAAGGTTACAAACTGGACGGTGTAGATCTTACTTCATTAGGTGAAGCTGCTTCTATTACAATCGACAAAGACAACACAACTATTGTTGATGGTAAAGGAGATAAGAAAGACATTTCTGCAAGGGTAAACCAGATCAAAGCTCAGATAGAAACTACAACATCTGATTACGATAAAGAAAAATTACAGGAACGTCTTGCTAAATTAAGTGGCGGTGTTGCTGTACTTTATGTAGGTGCTGCTTCAGAGGTAGAAATGAAAGAAAAGAAAGACAGGGTAGACGATGCCCTTCATGCAACAAGAGCTGCTGTGGAAGAAGGAATTGTTCCTGGTGGTGGTGTTGCTTACATACGCGCTATCGAAAGTCTTGAAAATCTTAAAGGAATAAATGCAGATGAAACTACCGGCATACAGATCATCAAACGCGCTGTGGAAGAACCTCTTCGCCAGATCGTTGTAAACAGCGGTATCGAAGGAAGCATTGTTGTTCAAAAAATTAAAGAAGGAAAAGGAGATTATGGATTCAATGCACGCACAGAAGTTTATGAAAATTTATTGGCTGCAGGTGTTATTGATCCTACTAAAGTAACCAGGATCGCTTTGGAAAATGCCGCTTCAATTGCAGGTATGTTATTGACTACTGAATGTGTAGTTTCTGACAAACCGGAAAAAGAAAAAGCAGGAATGCCTCCTATGGGTGGCGGAATGGGCGGAGGAATGGGTGACATGGGTTATTAATCCATTCTCTTTTTCTCAAAAAATACGAAGTTTAAGTTTGAATCCCTTTACAGAAATGTGAAGGGATTTTTTTGTGTGTTAATTAAAAAAAAATCTGGCAGGAAATGAGAACAAGGTGTAGTAAACCAGTAAATAACGACGATTTTTAATTTGGTTTGTCTTTTTAAATATTGGATTATTACCTTGTATATTTGAGTGTTGATGAGAGGAGTCTACATTTCACAAAAATTATCCCTGGTAGTAAATTTTAAAATGGAAAATATAAGGTTTGAAATATTATCAACATATCTTTTAGAAAAATATTGCGAAGTCATCACTGCTAATTATTTAAAAAAATATGATCAGTTGCTAGAAAGTGAATTATCAATAGATACGTTTAATTTTTACACTTCAGTCTCCGCTGTTTTTTCTTCAAAAATCGAAGGAGAAAATATTGATTTAGATTCCTTTATAAAATACAAACGTTTCGGGATCAAATTTTTACCCGATTATACAAAAAAAACGGATGATCTATATAGCGCATATCAGTTTGCTAAGATATCTGTGTGCAGTCAAAAAAATATAGAAAAGGCGCATAGAATATTAACCCGGAATATTTTACCTAAAGATCGCCAGGGAAAAGTAAGGACAGCCAAAATGTTTGTAACCACAGAGGATGGAAGAATTGAATATGTGGCAGCTTCTCCTTTTGAAGTGAAGTCAGAAATGAAAAAGTTTTACAATGATCTTAATATATTATTAGGGGCCGAATTAACCATACAGGAGATTTTTTATTTTGCTTCTTTATTGCATTTGGTATTTATAAAAATCCATCCATTTGATGATGGGAATGGAAGGGGTGGACGCCTGGTTGAAAAATGGTTTCTAGGAGAAAAACTCGGAGAGAAAGCGTGGCTTATTCAATCTGAAAAAAATTACTATTCACATCATGATACTTACTATAAAAATATTCGTTTTTTAGGATTCGAATACGAAAAACTTGATTACTCAAAAGCATTGCCTTTTTTGGAAATGCTTCCAAATTCTCTCATGACGAAAAAAGAAAACTCCTAATTTATTGAATTTCGCCATAAAGTTTAGAAATATCCAGTATTTTTATTTCGATAGGCAAATCCCTATTTCCATTTTTTAGCAGGCTTTTTAAAAACAGAAGTGGCAAAAAATAAATAATAAAAAAACATTCCCACATCAAAAAAAACAAACCAGGGAAACAAATCCTTTTCATTCAATTGATCGGTTGTTTTATAAAAAATAAAAGCCTGGCAAAAAAAACGGATACCAAAAACGATCAATACCCATATCCAATTAAATAGAAATAAAGAGACAATGAATAATGGGTAAAAGAAGAATAACGAAAATGCATAAAGACCTAATAAAAATTGATGAAGTGGCTTGTAATATTTGCTGGTAGTATAATGCCTTTTTTTCTGTCTCGTCCATTGTTTCCAATTGGTTGCAGGCTCTGATAAAGTAAAAGAATCTTTCTCTATCATGATCGCTGTATTTTTTTTAGTCGCTGCTTTATTAATAAAAAGATCATCATCTCCGCCTGGGACATGGTTGTGTGCGGAAAATCCTTTATGGCGAAAAAAGACCGTTTTCTTGTAACTTAAATTTCTACCAACGCCCATATACGCTATCCCACTTTTAGCATAGGAAAGATATTGCAAGGCAGTATGGAAAGTTTCCCAACGTACTATTTTATTAAAAAATCCTTTCTTTTTATGAAGAGGGCCATAACCTAAAACGATTTCTATTCCATCATTAAAACCGTCCTGCATCTTTTCTATCCAAAATTCTGTAGCAGGCACACAGTCAGCATCCGTGAGTAAAACAACTTCATGTTTAGCGGTTTTTATTCCTATGCTTAAAGGGAATTTTTTACCAGGAATAAAACGCGCTTCCTGTTTTAATTCTACCAATTGTAATAGCTTAAAGGTGCGCTGGTATTCTTCCAGGATGTATTTACTTTCATCATGGGAATTATCATTTACCACGATCACTTCATGTGTGGTTTTATATTTTTGAACCAAAGCGCCGGGAAGATTTTTTACAAGATTGGCCGCTTCATCACGTGCACAAATGATAACGGAAACGGGATGGGTTTGAGATACACTTTTTGGCTCAGCTTTATGCATAGCCAACCTTAAAAAGAAAAACAAGTAATAGAAAAGCTGTATACAAGTGATAATACAAAAAGCTAAAAAAATTATATTTCCAGGTTGAGAAAAAAAATCAGTCAGTTTCATTTGAATGCAAACTTAGTTGCGTTATTGAAAGTCGCAAAATATTTAATAAAGCAGGAGAAAGAAATCGGGCAATAACAATCATGGCGTGAATAATTTAAGCCCGGATATAAACTTAAAATCTTTGGTATTATAAGTAAAAAGTTCTAAATCAGCTATTAAAGCAGTTGAGGGAATGATAAGGTGGAAGTGGATTTGATAAGGTGGAAGTGGATTTGAAGGGAATGTTAATAGTGATGGGAATGGCAGTGATTATTCAGCATAGTGGAATAATGTTTTATCAGGGATAAAAAATAGTGATACCAATCTTCCTGGTTTTACTTCCGATAATGATAGCAAGGATTTTTATAACTATATTAATCAAAATGGTTTAGGCATTTTTGAAACGCCTAATAATGATGGAGTTTATACTAAAGATGTTGGTGAATTGTATCATTTTACGGGCATGGTTGAGGAAACAAGTTATAGCATATCTTACACAGAAAGTAACCGGGGAAGTGAAGATGAATAACCTGGTGGGAATATACTAAAATTTCCTTAGATTTGGCTGCATCTTTGGTAAAATGAACGGGAATATCTTTGAGTTTAAAATTACTTTTAAACAACAACTATTAATGTTAACACCGCTGATTGTAGTTAATACTGCAATAATAATCGGATTAGTATATTTAGACACACAGGGAAATCTTTTATTGGGAATGCTAATTCTTACATTTATTTTAAGCGTGCTTCCGGTAATTATTGTTCATACACAATATTATATTGCTAACAGGGGGGCAAGCCTAATCATAGATACTGATAAAAAGATTTTAATGTATTCCTCAAAAATAAAACAGTATGAATATTCTTTTGACGATATTCAATTTTTATATCATTATGTTTCTTATGGGGGTGGCTCAGGATGGTATACATTTGATGAATATCGTTTTTTCAAAATTGTTTTTAATGACAATAAAGAAATTATTATTACCTGTTTGATGATGAATGATATAAAACATACATTAGAAAAATTACTAGGAAAAGTTGCAGAAAAAAAACCTAGTATCATTGCTTTTATAAGATAATAGATGGCTAATGAGTTTTCTCTGACAACACTGGCGCAGATATGCAGCAAAGGTAAAGCGGCGTTGGCGTATGTAGTGGGATGGGTAGATATTTTCAGTAAAAGGAAGGCAGAAGATATATTTACGCCAGTGCAAGAGACTATTACTATGGAAAAGAATGCGGATTATTAAAAAATGAATTTTTGATGGAAACGGCTTTGAATTGTCCTGAGTTGCAAACTCAGGACAATTAAGGAAGTTTATTACTTTCGTTTAAGCTTTTACGTTATATTTTTTTAAAAAGAAATTCCGTTTTATTTGCTGGTTTACTGAAAACCAAATATCCACTTATCATAAGGACGATTAAAAAAATATCTGCTCCATAGAGTTTTAAAAGACTATTTCATTATTTATAGAAAAAAAATAATGAGTACTGGCGGTTATAAAATTACAGATCAGGGTACAATATATTTTGTAAGTTTTGCAGTAGTAGACTGGGTAGATGTATTTACAAGAAAGGAATATAGAGATTTGGTAGTAGAAAGTTTAAAGCATTGCCAGGAAAATAAAGGTCTTGTAATTTAGGATAGTGTATCATGAGTAATCATCCTCATTTAATAATTTCAGCAAAAGAAAATAATGTTAGTGATATACTTGAAAATCTTTGTATGATATCTTCGCAACTTCCAATATTGGTTAAAAAATTGCATAAATATTTCCTCCTTGTTCATCACGCAACCACTAAAATAAGAATCCAATTTATTTGTTCTTTTACTATAACAAAAAATTTCAAACTTATCTTTGCAGCCCTTTTTTAAAACAGGTATTTAATGGCTGAATTACAATTTGAACTTCAATATACTGATCCTGCTTCCAAGGCCCGCGCTGGAAAAATTACAACAGACCATGGAGAAATTCTAACGCCCATTTTTATGCCTGTCGGAACCGTTGGCAGTGTAAAAGCGGTAACCCAGCAACAGTTAAAAAAGGACGTTC
>JBDTJV010000567.1:0-11828 GCA_039935675.1 Ginsengibacter sp.
TTAATAAAACCTTCTGCCGATGGTTCATAGTCCGTTTTAAGGTAGCTTATTCCTTCCTGGTTCAGCTTTTGGGCACTCAGATGATCCAACACGTCAAGCTTCATGATTTCACTGCCTTTGAAGACCGCATTCGCCTTATTATCAATAATGGAATAACCATAAGCGCTGTCTTTCCCTTTAGCAGCAAAGAAAACAAATTCAAGTCCAAAGGATTGCTTTAAGAAATCACTTAGGTCGCTCCGGAAGCAGGTCGCTTTCGTGGTGTAAGCAATGTTATCTTCTTTCTGGATACTGCTGTCGTACAGTTTGGCGTATTTATGAACCAAGGCAACGATTTGGGTTTTCCTCTCCGGAGCCGGTGCCGGTTGGTGTTGTTCCTGGATACGTGCTAATAAAACGTCTTTCTTTAGCTCACCCATTTCCTGGCCATGTTTATAAAATTGTAATTGCTCCTCTTTGGTAGCTACCGTATAGCCCATTCTTTCCATCAGCATGGAAAATTGCGGTATAGTAGTAAAATGGTATTTTAAAGCCGTGCTGACATTTTGACTAAATTCTTGTTTGGGCTCCAGTCCCTGGATTCGGTTTAAGATGGCATTGGCTCTTTTTCGCTCAAAGGTGTGGTTTACCTTTTTCCCGTTCACCCCTACCCTGCTGGTAACGATATGAACATGATTGTTGTCGGTATCATTATGAGAGTAGATAAGTATCGGTATGCCGGAATAGCCCAGATCCTTCATTATTTCAAGAGCGCTGTCTTTGAGTTGCTCATGAGTGATTTCTTTTCCTTTACAGCTTAATACAGCATGAAATTGGGGTTGCTTGATCTTTTTATTCCGGGCGCTCCACTTCTGCAGGTACTCTACAAACTCTTTTTTACCGATATCGGTTCTTCCGAGGACCATAGAGCCGAAGTTATCAAAATGTACCAGGTCGCCGGTGCCATTCTTATGTTTCTTCTCATTATAATCCACAGCGTGAAAGGTAGCTCCCGACGTAAAGATTTTAAATATCATCGGATTCTATTTTAAGGAGGGAGGACCGTAAAAAATCTATTCTTTCATTATAGGCTTCAATGGTGTTTGTAATCTCTGCAAACTGACCGGTTTCTATCCGGTGTTCGTTTTTTATCTGGTGAATGGCCACCGCTATTTGGTTGATATTATTTCCGATTTGATTGAACTCGCGGGTAAAATCTTCTATTACAGAAATGATCTTTTCTTCGTTTTTACGGTCTCTGACTTTGCTGCCTTTTACCCTGGAGAGGATTAATTCGGTGAGGGTGATCCCCCTACCCTTTGCTTCCTCCTGAAGATCCTTTTTTAGATTCTTACGAAGCCTAAATACAATTACGGCGTCGGCATTGCCGGGCTTGGTTACGGGATTTACATGATCGGTTACCGTCTTCATTTCACCCTTTATTACCGGTTCTTCCTGATTGGTTCCAGATGCTTTTTCCCCTTTTATTCCAGGATATTCCTTGCTGATTAAACCTTCTTCTTCTCCCTTTATTTCAGGTTTCACCCCGCTGACTGCAGTCTCCTTTTTCCCACTGTTTAGGGATTTTTCTTCAGTGGCTCCAGCCTCCTCTCCTTCTATTTTCCCTCTATTTTTATCACTCATAGGAATGCATTTAAAAAATCAAGTTGCGAAGATTTTTATATCCACCCCGAAAACGGGGATGGCAAGGGTACACTTTGTATATACAAAGGTACATCTTGCAACTGATCTTACAACAAATATAGTTTGATTTTAGATTCTAAAAAAATCGGCTAAAATTGTGTTTAATGGCGTAAATTGGTTTAATAAAAATTAAAAATATGGCCTATATTGTTTCAATATGGTTAATAAGGATGTGGATAGGTTTAACTATTGCCTTTATTAACCACTAAATATTTGTTTGCTTACTTTATAAGTATTATTTTGCATTATTATTTAATGGAACAATAAATTAATTTTTTGATGGAGAAAGAAAATTTAGAACTGAAACAATTGAAGAAATTAGCGAGGGAAAAATTACTTGGTAATGAGTATGGGAAGTACGATTATGTAGAAAAATTACTTGGTAGAGATTTCATTTTAGGCAACCCTCCAAGATTAGTACGTTCCTATCTTTGCGAACTATTGAAAATCCAAAAAGAAAATTTAAAGTATGACACCTTTATGTCCTGGTTAAAAAGTTATAGGAAAAAAGAAGCTAAACAAAAGAAGGATTCTTCTGTTCCGGATAAACAAACTTTTTCTTCAAATGATATTAATGACTCTTCAAACTTTATCCCTACTGATCCAAGAATCCTGGATAAAAAGAGAGAGGAAGATTACCTTAAAGACCTGATTAAAATGCCATATGCTAAAACGTAATGTAAAGGTATCCAAATGTGAAGAGATAATTAAATACTTGATAGCCAACCACTCGCCTATTTACTAACGTTCCGATCTTGTGTTCATTTTGTCTTGTTGGATGCCAAGTTTATCTGGTTGTTGTTGTTTTCAATTCTGTTGAACCGGCTGAAAATATATAATACACATGGGGTAGTTCTAAGCCTTTGTCGTGTAGGAAAAGGCAGCTTTTGCATTTTAAAAAGGAAAATAATTTTTTGGCTATAAAAAAACCAGTTAACCTCGCAAAATCTATCCGTGGTTTAGTTTTCCAGTGGGAAAACGGAGAAGATTTTGCGCCGGAATTTCTTTATGAACAGATAAGGAGTAGGAATGTAAACATACATTGACGTATCTCTCGCTTAGAATTAAATTATTTCCAGTTTTCAAACCAATGCTCACAAGAAAATCACTTCAATAGTCCTAATAATTTCTGCAAATTAACGGTTCCGAGCCAACGTATTTATTTTATCTACTGTATAGCGACTACTATCTGTTTGGATTTTGTCTTTATTAAGAAACCCTCCTTCCCTTATATAGCAGTGGACTAGGGTATAGATATTTACTCTTACAAAGGGCGAATCTTTTAATTTGTGGAGAAAAAAGGCTTTACCTGATTTAATTCAAGGTAATAGTTGTTAATTTATATATTTTAAGGTGTATAAATAAACCTGAGAAAAGACCTATATATAAACCTACGAAATATATTTAAGAGGATAATAAAGTAGCAGAAAACTAAAAGAACTCAAAGGTTACATGGGATTACGATTTCGATGAACAGATCATGTTAAAAACCGTTGATCTTGGGCAAATGTCCAGAATAAAAACACCGGATGGCAATTATTGCAGCAGTAACCGCTAATATTTAATGATTTCACTTTACTCACTCGTAACTCACCCGATTTTAATGCTATCTTGATTTGAAAAGTGTTCAATCTATTTTAGTTATAAATTAAAAGGTTACGATTATTGAGAAATAAGTTAAACACTTTCTCATTAAACCAACTTCCGGGAGTCGAATAATGCCTAAAACAAAAATTGTGATTATTTATTTGTTTACTAGCAGAGCTATTATTCAATGAGCGCTCGGAGCGATATATCTTTCGCGGAATTACTTCTGATTTCCTCATTACATATTAATCAATGTCATCGGGCTCCTCCGACCATACTTGCTTCATGTATAGAATATATTCTCCGATATGGAGCCATTACAATCGTGTAATTAAAATTTATATAATTTTCGTTCACGCTCCATTTTTTCTTGAATCGCTTCGATAATCCAATCATGTACCGAAATAGCGAGACGTCTTCCCCTTGGCTTAGGCCTTTGTTCTCTTAAATTACGAATGGTCTGTAATTCACTTTCAAAAATATGGATATTGATGTTTTTAAGTTTATCTGTGTCTGGTGTTATTATCTTGGGGACACTAGCTCCCTTCTTAATGACTTCCTGAATTTTCTTTTCATCTGCTTTGGATACCACTTTTTTCGACTCTTGCACATTTGTATCCTTATGTGGTGGAAGAGCTATTTTAAAAGACTTGGCCATAGCTTATTTTATTGGGAGTTGAGAAAAAAGGTTAGTTATTTCCTTAGTCGCTTTGGCATCCTGTGGTTCCAGTTCAATCACTGAAAGCCCTTGCCCTGCCGCGGTTGCGAATGCTTTTCTATTTCCTATCTGAATATCTATGAATTCGACCCCTTCTATTTGATTGAGAGCCTCTGAAGTTTCTCTGTTTTCTGCACTTCGCACATCGGCGCGGTTTAAAAAAACGAACGCTTTCAAACCTCCTGTCTTCACGGATCTTATCTCTTTTAAAATATTTTGCACTTTTGTAATTGTCCAAAAATCATAACTGCGCGGTTGAAATGGTAATAAAGTGATATCTGACACAACTATGGCTGCACGTTGACTGCTAGTATCACGGCCACCAGTATCAATGACAATATGATCGTATTTGCTATTTAGCTTTAAAACCTGGTTGCGAAGATGCTCGCCATTTAGTTTAATAGCAGTATATCCCGTCTCACCCTTTAAGGTTACTTCTCTAAAAGCTGTAAAATCGGTTGCAGATTCCTGCTCATCTGCATCAACTAAAAGTACATCATACCCTTTACTTACCAGCCATACTGCTAAATTCGTGGCTATTGTTGTTTTACCTGTGCCGCCTTTAATTCCTCCAACAGTAAAAATCATAAAACCTTTTTTTAGTCCTTTCTTTAAACTTTGATACAGGTGTAAAAATACACCTAATTCAACTTTAAAATTTTTTTTATTTCTATTTTTTCTTTTGATATGGCCCTTTCGGTGTTCGAAGCGGTTTTCCTACAAGTTATTATAGAGGCGTGAAATATGGTTTGAGTAGGATTTATAATTGATTATATCTTTTGAGGCTTCATTTACACTTGCTTTTAGGTGTATTTATAAACCTATATAACAACTAACTTTTGCACTTATATTAGGTGTAATTAAACAACGATACAGCACTTGTATTAAAATCTATATTTTAACCTATTTATAAATCTATATTTAGGTTCTATTTACGAACCTTAATAGATAAATAATTTTAGTTTTTTTTATAGTTCTTCTTTTAAACTTCCCTTATTCAAAAAAATAGCCAAATTTTTAGACGTTGCTGTAATTTAGGCTTTCGCACATAAAGTTCATATTGGATTTTTTAAAGGGACTAATATCCAGTTTAAATTAAGATTCATTTCTGAACCTAATTTAGAACTTATAGTTATCAATTTGACAGTAAAATATTTAACTGATAGAATTGGAGGTAAAAAGTACCGTTTTCGATTTTGGCCCCGATTTGGTTTACTTTTCCGTTTCGAAGTAGTAAAGCGGCTGTGATTCAGATTTAATTTTTGTGTGCACCCACGGTCTTCTGAATACTTTCATCTCCGGTTAAATTTATTAAGCCTGTATCAGAAGGAGAGGAGTATCCATCTAAATTTACTCCGAGCGGTCAATTGTTTAGAAGTTGTCCAGGTGGGTCAACATCATAGGTATTTACATTAAAACTTTTTGGTGTCGTTCAATGCCGAAGATAATACGGTTTTATGAGTGTGTTTACTATTTAAGGTTAGCTATCAAGTAGTTAATTGATGCTGTGGTGAGAAAAAAGCGCATTATTATTTTGTTTGGTTAAGTGTTTTTTGTCCCATGGTGAGAAAAAAGCGCATTATTTGGCCATGGGCGGAGTGTTTTTCTTGATAGAATCCTTTTCTTCGATTCTTTTTTCAATTTTTTCAGCCATTTTGTCTTATTTTAATTTTAAATTCTTCCTTCTTTATATAAATTATATTCGTTGTTTTATTTATTGAATAAATCTATTGTTATATTGTAGGACGCCAAAATAGGTTTTAAACCCGCTCTGGCAGCAGCTTACAAAATAGACTAGTGAGAAAAAAGCGCATTATATGTGAGAGAAAAGCGCATTAAAGTGAGGGGAAAGCGCATTATAAAGTGAGAAGAAGGCGCATTATATGTCTCAGGTGAGAGAAAAGCGCATTTAAATTATCCTATACTAAGAATGTTAAGAGAAGGAGCGCCTTAATTATAGTAGCTTTTACCGGCACAAGTGTCTTGGTGCGATTTACAAACACTTTTATCTGTAATAGTCACTTGAACAATAAGCTGAAGGCGGCTGCAAAGAGACGATTACTTAATTTTCTGCCGTTCAAATACCGGTTCTCGCAATTACTGGTGAATTTGACAGCATTTATATGTCAGATGAAAAGTTGGCGAGGATCAGTTTCATCAGGTGAGAAGAAAGCGCATATAAGCCCATTTTGATATTGTCTTGATTAGTAAACCTATTTACTGGTTTTTTTGATCTTCAATTTATTTTTTTGCCAGTTATTAAGTGAGGTAAAGACGTAAGCAGCCAGATCATTTATGGGGCTATTTGTATCCTTTTTTTCAAAGAATTTATTGATGCAAGCTTGTACGATATCTCTAATTTTTTGGTGATTTTTAGGTTCAGCGAGTAGTGGCTGAAGGCTGTTAATTTGCTCATCAGTTGAACGACACGATCTCATCAGCTTAATGATATGGTCTTTCATTTGATCAGTTGCTTCTAAAACTTTTGGAGTAATGACTTTAAAGACGGTAAAGTCACCTACAATTTCAGCTTCAAACCAAAAATCGAGTTGAAGTTTTTTAAGTTCTTCTCTCGCTGGGTTGAGCACGAAACGTTTGAAGTCGATATTCCTTTTGTATTGATCTTCTCCAATGGCTAATCTTCTTTTTAAATCTTCAGTGTTAATTTTCCATCCGCCTTTATCACGCCAAGCGCATAAAAAGAGATATAATAAGCCTGTATAACGTTTTTTACACCGAAGAACTACTTCCCATAAGACACTGTTGTAATAGTCCACATCCCATTGGACTTCTCCTGCCAATGCAACACTGATATTACATAAATGTTCAAGAACAGCCTTCGTCATTTCGATCGTTATGATGCGGCTCTTACTGTTATCCTCTTCCGGTTCATAGGTTGAAAATAAAGTTGTTTTATAAACCTCTACTTTGTTGGAAAGAGGATTCCTCTTTTTAAAAATAATTTTCATACTCGATAAAGCATCCACGTCAACTTGAAATTCCTGGTAATGTCGTGAACGTACGAAAATCTTCTTTGGTAAGCGGCAGTAATAATTTCCTTTGATTTCTCTGAAAAGATCGCCCTGCACGATGTTTAAAGCAGCGATGTTTTCGGTCGTTTTGTTGCGGGCAAAAGTGTTTATAAGAGGCAGTTGTTGATGAATATAAGGTTGAAGTTCTTTAATGATATAAATGATGACCTTTAGCTGCAGAGGATTTACGGATGCGGTCATAAAAGTAGTTCCGTTCGGCAGAGAAATAGTGGTGCTTCTGTTATCTGAGTGCGCCCTTTTAACAAGCTCTTTGCGATGAGCATTGGCCGCCTTTTGACCTTCTAAATGTTGCAATGCATGTTCAAGTTTGTTTTTTTCCATAGGTCAAAAGTAATAATTACATAAATACCGACACAATCGAAGTATCTTAACCAGATGATACTATCATTTTACACCTTCATTAGGATTAATTAATAGGTTTGATTTTACACCTATTTTTAGGTTTATTTATTAGGCTTCAAATTGCATACAACGAGACGGAAAAACGATACATATAAGTATAAATAAAGCTTGATTTGTTTATAAGAGGTGCAGTTGATGCCAAGGGCTTTGTTCGTTAGTAGTCTAATCAGGATTGGAAAGAACATGAATTTTTACCACCAAGAACGTTCGCAATTCAATGCCTTTTTTTAAAAAAAAATATCACGATACCTTTAAGGAAATGACCTATAAAGTAAAAGGTTTACTGGCAGCAAAGTTTCAAGAGGGCGATCCGGCTCTATTAAATATTATTCTTTCGAAACTTAAAATCAGCCAGTACAACTATCACAAGTATTTAAAGAAAGAGTTTTATTCTTCTCACCAGAAGAAATAATAATAAGAGCGACAAATCACTCTAAGAAAAGAGGCAAGATAATTCTAAAATTCACAATTTGCTCGTTTTTGCTCGCAAGGGTTAATATTTTACGGAACTCATTGGTGCGAAGTTAAATAAAAACAGAAATAATAAAAGGGAAAAATAAAAAGAGGCCATTTTGAGAAAACCTGCGCTGCTATTACAAAATTCTCTGATCAGGAAATTGTGAACTTTAGAGCTATTTTGCCGCTTTTCTTTAGAGTTATTTTGCCGCTTTTATTATTATTTTCTTATGGCGAGAGGAATAAAATTATTTTTTTAAATATTTCTGATAATTGTACTGGCTGATTTTAAGTTTCGAAAGAATAACATTTAAGGGCAGAGACAGATCGTCTTCTTGAAACTTTGCTGCTAACAGTGCTCTCTCTTTTATGTACTCCAGACTTTCGACTATCCTTTCAACTTCCGGGGTTTTAGGCAGGATACTTTTTGGTCTTCCACCCGTCCTGCCTTTTGACAAAGCCGTTCGAAGCCCGGCTAATGTATTTTCACTTTGAATCGAATGATTGAAATTCAGTATTGTGGTTAGTGTTTCTAACATCAGTTTACCCTGGCCTGTAGGGATATTGATATCTTCTTTAATGGATTTAATATGAACCCCGGTTTCCAGTAAAGTTCTTACTTTATACATCATATCTTTAAATGAGTAGCCTATTCTGGATAGCTTCCAAATGATAAAGGTGTCCCGATATTTTATTCCTTTCATAAGAACCTCGAATTGTGGACGTTCTTTCTGATAAAAGTTTTCTTCTCTGTAGATACATTTAGCACCTGCCTCTTTTAAGGCATTAAGTTGTAGGCTGGGATGTTCGCCTGTTGTGCCTTTTATGAAATAACCATAAATCATGATTGGGTACCAATTATTAAACATTTCCTTGCTGCTTCAACTACTTCTTTGGTTATAGCCTTTAATTTATTGATTTTTAAAATCCTGATAATTTGGCTAAACATGCGATCAATCAGTCTAAAGTTTCCGCCAGTGATCCGAATAATGATGTTTAGTGCCTCCTGGTCAGAATATTCTTCCGCATCATATGGTATTCCCAGATTTGCCCAGATTTTAGGAAAAATAAATTTCATTTCGTCCTCACTAAGTCTTTTAAATTCGTGGCTAAACCCAATCCTGGAATAAAGTTGAGGGTATCTTGAAAATCGCTTTTCAATACCTGGCATTCCAATCATGATTAGCCCAAAGCAATACTTGTCGTATAAACTCCTGACCTCTTCCAATGAATTAATATTCAACCGGTCTGCTTCATCAATGACTACTAATGGACAAAGCCCCCTGGCATCAATAACTCTCTTATATAAGTCAGGTTCATTATTTGACTTTAACAGAGCTAATCCATAACCTAATGTTCTACGTAAAATATCTGTTTTAATAATTTTAGGTGTATTGGTTACAGGGGCCGTAACTAAGATCCCTTTACACTTGTTAATCACTTCCTTTACTTGTGATGACATTTCATCAACGGCATTTTCATTGGTAATATCCTCATGCCATTGAGTATAATGAGATGCACCGAGAGATTTTCCTACACCCGGGTCACCATAACAAATTCCGATATAACGGAAATCAGTGCAGGATTCCGAAAACTCTTTGAATCGTTTGAACTCTTTGGTTAAAACAAAACTTTTTAAAGCTTTACCGGGTATTTTGAGGTCATTCATTGTCGTATAATTTTAAAGGTGATTTTTGCGAAGAAGGATCACTTACTGCGTGAACTTCACGTTCATCCATTATCTTTTCTTTTGTCTTTGTCTTGATTATACTATTCAATACAGCCTGTGATTTTTTTATCTGATCGTATAGCCCTTTTTTAATTCCTCTTCGGGCTGTTTTGATATCTTTTAGGCTAACTATCATTTCTGCTATATCCTGGCAAACAGCTTTGCATAAAAAGTTGTCATTATGATACACTTTTATTTCTGCCAGATCTCTCGGGTCATACCTGACGGTAACCACCTCTCCTACAAAACCAGCCAGAGTCGGAGCAATATATCTCATGCCCTGAAACTGGATGCCATCCCTTTGAACCGTACGCGGCTTATGTATGGTTAAAAGCAGCAGATCAAGAATTTCCGGAGATTCCGGAAGTTGGGGAAGAAATCCTTCCGACCACCTACTTATGGGAGGAAAACCGGTAGTTGAATGTTTTTCTTTGTGATATTTTTCTAAAATAAAATTGAATATTGCTGCTTCCAGTTGAACTAAACTTATTGAAGGTTTTGTAGCTGGCTTGCCTTTTATAGAAAAGCCGGGCAAATCAATTAAAACACATTCATTAAGTGTTTCAAAGAAACGCTCGATTTTGCCTCTGCCCTGAGGCCTTCCAACCATAGAATTAATCATCCGGATCTTTAAGGCGATGCATACTTGCTCAATATGTTGAGACATAAAATCACTGCCGTGGTCGGTATATAAAATTTGAGGTATCCCACATATTTCCCAACCTGGATTTTCTTTTTTCCAGATAGCCTGGCGCAAGGCCAGGGCAGTATTAAGTGAACTGGGCGCTTCAAGAGAAAGAAATATTCCGGCAATGGCACGGCTGTAATCATCCACGATGGTGGTAAGCCACGGCTTTCGTTCATTACCATTAGAATCAATAATATAAATGTCAAGTTCCGTATGATCAGATTGCCATATTTCATTTGAAGTGCTGCATTCCCTTCTAAAAATCAACTCATATTTTTGTTGGTAAGCTTTTACTCCTTCGTGGGCGAGTGTTAACAATGCAGGGTTCATCTTTTTGATAATGCCATAAATCGTTTCATAAGATGGAGATTTTAAATTTTTTCTTTTGGAGAGAAGAACGATCCTTCTGTGAATGGCAGAAATAGGTAAGGGTGGCTTTTGTAATGCAAGCCCCTGAGTAAGTTCGATAAGTTCGTCCGTCAATAATTTTGATGAGCCGTTATCACTTCTGCTTTTTCGTTCGAGGCCTTTTACTCCTTTCTCTGTAAATTGCTTTACCCAATAACGAATTGTCCTAACGGGAACATTTTGATTTTTTGCCACCAGGGTAGCAGGAATTCCGGATTCAAGAATTGGGATGATCAACCTATACTTTTCGGCAGAAGAAAACTTTACCATAGCCAGTTATTAAAAAAATAAAGGGAAAGAAACCGGTGAAAGAATTATAATTTAAACCCTCGTATATCCGGCAATATTTATTAGATGTAAATATCGTATGTTTGATAACAATAATTAAAATTAAATTCAGTTTTATAGGTTTTCTTCTAATACTCAAAAAATGCCACGCACCATCGCTTATTTACGCGTCTCCACAATAGATCAGAACCTGGAAAAGAACAAAGCCGATATCCTTCACCTTGCCAATGAAAAAAATTTAGGAAGAGTAGAATTTGTGGAAGAAAAGATTTCCGGAAAAGTGTCCTGGAGAAAAAGAAAGATTGCACTCGTACTGGAAGAACTAAAAAAAGGCGATATTATTTTGTTGAGCGAGTTTTCAAGGCTTGGCAGAAGCATGTTAGAATGTATGGAGATCATTTCCATAGCAGTCGACAAAGGAATAAAGATTTATACCGTTAAAGGCAGTTGGCAACTTGACAATACTATCCAAAGCAAGGTCATGGCCATGGTCTTTTCAATGGCTGCTGAAATTGAACGCGACCTGATCAGTAAAAGAACAAAGGAAGCGCTTCGATCCATAAAATTATCTGGGGTAAAGCTCGGGCGGCCGAAAGGGCCGGGTAAAAGTAAGTTGGATCCTTTTCGTCCTGAAATTGAAGCACTCTTAAATAATGGATCTTCTCAAAAATTTATATCAAGGAGATACCATGTTACAGAACCCACACTTTGTAATTGGATAAAAAAGAATAACATCAAAACCCTAAGAACTTTAAACGCGGTTAATTAAATTGATTAAACAGAAAGCAACCTGAAAAATCTTAGTACCTCCTCTTT
>JBDTJV010000568.1:0-3032 GCA_039935675.1 Ginsengibacter sp.
AGGTTTTTTAATTGCGTTTTTAATTCTTCTAAACGATTTTGATAAAATTCTTTTGGATTCATTAATTCATTTTTTCTAAAAAAGCTTGTAAAAGTAAATGATATGTCCTCAATCTTTTTGAATAATCATTGTAGAAAATAATTCAATTTTCCACATAAATTTTTTTCAATGTTTTATAAAAAAAATAACCTTCCGGATTTATCGCCTGGAAGGTTATTTAAAAAGCTAAACCACTCCTAAATTGGGAGTTCAAACATATTTAAAAAAGTGGAGCTGCAGGGATTCGAACCCTGGTCCAAACACACTCGCCGTAAGCCTTCTACATGTTTAGTTTTGCATTTTGTGTCGGAAAAAAGCAGGAGCAAAACAAACCAACTTTTTCCTTAGCTGAATAGTCTTAAGCGATGGTCACAGCCTTCAATCGCAGCAGCCCGTTTTATTTTGAGTCGGCGGAAGAGCGTGGCAACAGGCCTGGCCAGCTCAACGGCCCTAATGGAAGCGAATCTATCGATTACGCAGCCATGGCAAAATTGTTATTGCCATTTAAAGGTTTCGTATTCAGATTAAAGCGCTAATTACGCAACGCGCTACATGCTTATACTTACAAAGAACTATGCTGTCAAAACCGGTCAGCCCCATTTTTATTTGTGCAAAATTACAAAAAAAGCTGCTCCGAAAATCCTAAATACCCATTCAAAAGTGATGCTCCTATCTGGCGGATAGCATTCCTCGAAATAGAAAATAGAATTACGTGGCTAATGATGCTTTTGTTTGATAAAAATGCAGGTAAATACAGTAAATAAACAAATAAGCGAATTTTCTATTTTGACAACTTAAATGCCAAAAAATTTTCCCTGAATTAATTTTACATTTATATTTGCTAAAAATAACTGAAATGGAAGAAACACAACAACCCGTTGGAAAATATTGGATCGGCTTTGTTATCTCTGCAATTGTACAAGTCATTTTTTTAATCTGGATCCGTGAATATTTTTGGATGATTCTTCCATGGTGGCTTACCTTCTTCAGCAAAGCGATGAGGCTTTTTTAAAGAAGATAAATCGATTTTCTACCTATTTCAATACTTCTGCCAATTTATTGTGAAGGGCATCTCCTCTTAATTCGGTTGCAATGATTTTCCCCTGCGGATCAATCAAAACATTGTATGGGATCGCTTCTATATGATATAAAGTAGCGGCTTCACTGTTCCAGAATTTAAGGTCACTTATTTGTTTCCAGGCGAGGCCATCATCTTTTATGGCTTTTAACCAGGCTTTCTTATCCTGGTCAAGCGATACACCCAAAACGGTAAAATTCTTGTCTTTAAACTGTTTGTAATTAGATACCACATTCGGATTTTCCTGCCTGCATGGACCGCACCAACTTGCCCAAAAATCTACCAACACATATTTTCCACGGAGAGAACTTAATGAAAATGGTTTGCCGTCTACATCGGGTAAAGTAATGTTCGGAGCCGTTTTACCCACCGCTATGTCACTACTGGCTTGGGGCGAATTTTGCTGGGCTTCCAAATACTGGTCTAATTGTTTTTGCATATCGGCAACAGAGGAATTTTTCGGATATTTTTTTGTTAGTTTGGCTAATAAATTTTTCACAGTATCCATGCTTATGTCCTGTGTATAGCCCATTGCAAAAAGTGCATTAATAGGACTTGCCACAGTATCAATATATTTTAATAGATAGTTGTTGTACCATTTATTGCTGATATTGAAATTGTTATTAGCAATAAAAGCCATTGAGTCATTATTTTGTTGCTGATAATCTTTCCTTGACTGGTCTTCGCCAAGCAGGTTTGTATGAATAGAATCCAAAAGCATAATAAAGTTAGTGAGTGAGGCATTGGCCGGAGTGTTGAATTTTGTGGTATTTAAAACGGAATCTTTGGCATCCGCTGAAAAAGTAATATCGTCTTTATCATTTACAAAAACATAACCTGCATTTTTTTCAAACCGGATGCGATACAAGCCTTCTTCGGCTGCATGACCTTGCACGCTGAATTTTCCATTTTTCATTTCGGTCGTATCCAAAACCTGGGGCGGAAGATTATTGAAAGAGATCTGGTCGAGAAAGACTTTTTGATCAGGCGCATTTCTTAATTCACCGGTCACAGTGAACAGGCCATTTTTATGATTGCCTGTACATGAAAATAAAAAAAATATACTTAGAAAGAGGATTATTTTGTTCATGATATTTGAATTGATAAATTATGAATTAAGTTTTTGATGTAACATTTTGATCACTGCCTGCATGTCGGCTTTACCTTTACTTTTCCTTTTTACTTCACCTGCAAATAATGCCGCCAGGTTTTTTTTTCCTTTTTTAAATTCAGCTACTTTATCCGGCATTGACGATAAAACTTCGTCTATCCATGACTGTAACGTTTCGTCATCTTTTTCCTGAAGCAGGTTGGCTTCCTTTGCAATTTCCAAAGGCTCTTTTTGATTATTTTCTATCATTACCGTAAAAATCCTCGAGGCTGCAATTCCGAAACTCACTTTTCCTTCTTCCACAAGGTTAACCAGTTTTGCCACTAATTCCGCACTTACAGGAAAATTTTGTAACGAAACATTATTTTCATTTAAAAAAGACTTTATGGGCCCGATGATCCAATTGGAAGCGGGTTTATAATGATGGGTATATTGAATAATATCTTTAAAAAAAGCAGCCGTTTCCCTGTCCTCAGCTATAATTTTTGCTGCTTCTGCTGAAAGAGAATATTCACTAATAAACCTTTTTTCAAGTTCAGCAGGAAGTTCTGGAAGCGAAGACCTGATTGTACTAATTTGTTCCTCCGTAACTAAAAAGGGAGCGAGATCCGGTTCTACAAAATAGCGATAATCATTCGCCTCTTCTTTTGATCTTAATGAAAAAGTGGTTCCGTTATCGGCGTCAAAACTGCGTGTTTGCTGGATAACTTTTTCACCTTTTTCCAGTAAACCAACTAATCGGTCAATTTCGTAATCTATGGCCTTTTTTACATTCCTTATCGAATTGAGATTCTTTACTTCTAC
>JBDTJV010000569.1:0-8233 GCA_039935675.1 Ginsengibacter sp.
AAAGGCATCTCCCGTTGGATTAATAATTTTAAATAATGTTACAGTTTGACTACTTCCACTCATTTTATAAAGTTGCCTGCCACCAGAAGCGGAGTCTGTAAAATACAAGTCATTCTTATAAGCAAAAACGTTTTGTGGTGTGGAACTCATTGGTCCGGTAAGGATATCCGCGACTAATTTTGTACCTCCATCAGTACCATCAGTGACCCAAAGTTCTGACCCATGAGTTGCATCAACTCCTGCAAAATAAATTTTGTTATTTAACAATCCTGCACCTGCACCCTGATCAATTTTCACCTTAGTTGTGTATTGCTTAGTGCCTCCTGGTGTTCCATCGCTGGTCCATAATGTACTGTCCACATCACTTGTTAAAAAAATTGAATTTCCAAAAATCGGGTAACCACTCAAGCTGTGATTATCATTAATAAGCGTTACCTGTGCATTTATCTTATTACAAAAAGTAATGAGACCTAGAAATAAGATGAAGTAATTTTTTTTCATTTTGTAAACTTTTAAACATTAATAGTCAAGAAATTAAATTAAGCTGAATGCCTTCCTGGTTTGCAGAATTTTTCCTATGATTATTGAATTATCTTTAAAAACAAAAATGTGACGAATTCTGACAGTATTTCTTTGATTAGCAGGGAAGTGATTTCATAAGAATATTCGGAATGTTAAAATTAGGTAAATAGAAATGAAACAAAAAAAAATCATTTGAAAATAAGAAATCGCCGTTCTTTATGAAAGTTTTTATTTCATAGAAAAAATTCTTGGAATGAAAATTGAAACTTATCAAATAGTTAAATCAGGCGGGTAAAAAAGATTACTATTAACTTTTCTTTCTTTTCTTCGTCTTAATAATAAACCAAAAATCATGAAATATTTATACATTATCTCTTTCTTTCTACTGATGATTGTAATGTCATCGTGCACCACCTCAAGATATTATCAATCAGACCAGTCAGATCAAACAGGTCAGGAAAATTCCCAGGATTATTCTCAACAACAACAGCCCCAGTCTGAAATTACCTACCAGCAGTTTTACAATGATCTTAGCCCTTATGGCAATTGGGTAAACTATAGCAGCTATGGTTATGCCTGGATACCAAATCAAAGTAATTTTCGTCCATACTATACCAATGGCCAGTGGGTTTATACCAATTATGGGTGGACCTGGACTTCCAATTACAACTGGGGTTGGGCACCATTTCATTATGGCAGGTGGATAAATGATATGATGTACGGATGGATGTGGATTCCGGGATATGAATGGGCACCGGCCTGGGTTTCCTGGCGTGGTGGTGGCAATTATTATGGGTGGGCACCGCTTGGTCCTAATATGGATGCCAATATTTCTGCAGGCTCAATTCCTTATAATGACTGGACATTTGTTCCCGGCCGTTATATGAACAGTTCCCGGATGAACAACTATTATGTGAACCCATCTAATAACGTAACTATATTTAATAACACTACAATTATTAATAACACGACCGTAGTCAATAATAGAAATGCAGATAATAATGGACCAAGGCGTTATTATAATGCAGGACCTGCTGTGAACGAAGTCGAAAGATCGACAGGTACCTCTATTAGAACTTTGAATCTGGTTGAATCAAATAAGCCAGCAGCTTCACAGATTAATAATAATACAATAAGGGTTTTCAGGCCCGCTGTAAACCAGCAACCTTCTAATGTCAATACTGCTCCTCAAAGAGTAGCAGATCTTAACCAGGTAAGGCAAATGAGTCCGGGCAACCAACCAGCCAACCGCCAGAATAATCAGTACAATAATAATAATGAGCGAAATTCACCAGTAAGGCAAATTCCTGCTAATCAAACTCCGCAAGTGTTAAGGGATGAGCCACCTGTTCGAAATAATATTCCAGGTGTTGCTCCTCAAAGAAGTAATCCGCCAGCAAGAATTTTACAGAATAATAATAATAATATCCAGCAGCAGGAAAATAACCGTAACTCGCAGCAACCAACTAATTCAGAGGAAAATCCTAACAGGACGAACACTCCTGTTAGAACTTTTACACCGCATAGCAATAATCAAAATGTAAATCATGCAGTACAACAACAACCAAAAGCTCCTGTAAACCAGAATTTGAATAGAGGTAACAATGTTCCTGAAAGGCAGCTACAAAATAATAATCCTACGCCGCCAAAGGAAAATCTTTATAAAAGAAATGAAATTGAAATCAACAAGCAACCTGTGCAGCAGCAAGCGCCTGTCAGGACGCTTCCAAATGCGAAAGACCAATAAATTATTTATTATAAATTGTTGAATTGTAACCGGGATGATCATCCCGGTTTTTTAGTATAATTCCTAATGAGAACCTGGCAGTAAACGAATCATATCACCCGATTTTTAATTTGGAGAAACTACCAACTACTTCCTCCGCCACCTCCGAAACCTCCGCCGGAAAATCCACCACCTCCGCTAAAACTACCACCACTGGTGCCGCTAGATGAGGGAGCACTATAAAAAGTATGGGTCATTTGATTCATAGAATGATCGAGGCTGTTCATAAACATCATGGTATTAAAGTTGGTTCCGGCGTAATTTCCAGAAAACCATTTTGGCGGAGGCACCTCAAGCCCTTTTAATTTGTCTTTCCATTTGTCGGCCATATCAAAGACAATTGCGTATGGTAATACTTTGTCAAAATAATTTTCATCCTGTTTTAAAAATTCTGCAAGCCGGTCTTTTTCTACTGTTTTTATAAACTCTTTAAACCCTAATAGTTTTTGATATAGTAAGGTTCCTTTTTTAGTTTTCTTAGACATAAAAACACCGAAGGAAACCAAAATAATTCCACTGGCAATAAGACCTAAGCCAAGCCATAATTTTTGTTGCCAGTTATCAATTAAAGTAAAAGATCCAATGATAGTACACAATATTCCAATGAAAGGAAATAAACATCCTAATCCTCTTGAAAATTTTACATAAAAATCATCATGATTTATTTCGGTTTCCAGTTCGGATTTCGCCTGGTCCATCGTGATATAAAGTACATTTTTAAGATCGTCCAATTTAACGCGATCCCCCGTTTTAAAAATTCCTTTAAATAGAGTTTTTTCAAACTGGTAGGAAACTTCAAGCAATTCATGCACTTTTACAAACTCATAATCTTTTGATTTGATCATTCCCAGGAATGAATTTTTTTCAAGCTCATTCACTTGCAAATATCCATTTGCACCCCAGTACGGAATAAGAGCAGTAAGATCTCTTCTATCCAATTTATCATCAATAATATAGCCGGAAATACTGGGACTAATATTTTCGGGAGGATAATATTCTGTCTGTATTGTGACTTTTTCATCCTTTCCCCATTTTTTCCAAATTAAACGCATTCCGAAGAAAACGAATAGGGGCAGTAAAAGCCACCAGATTCCGCTAAAAGTGTAATCCTGCTGAACCAAAAAATCCTTTGGAAAGCTGATACCAACTGTTACTCCTTCATAGGGCTTTAAGGCTTTTATTGTATGTCCTTCAAAAATTTTTCGATCAATCCATTTTGCTTCGCTATTATTATCCTTTGAACCAAACGAACCGGTGTATACAAAAAAGTAGGGCGTTTCGTCAAGGGCTTCAGGAAGAATTATTTTGAAACTTACAGAATCTATACTTGTATTCCATTGATTACCCAGCAGGTTAAAATAAAATTCAGAATGATTTTTGAAAAAATTAATGACATTTAAAAGTCTGTATTTGATAATATAATGCTGGTTGCCATTTACTAATTTGTTTGCCGATCCGATCTTTATATTTTCATAATCGCCTGCTTTTTTAACCGTAAATTGATTACCTGGCACTTTAATGTTTTCTAACAAGATATGGGAATAGCCATTTGCTTCCATTTGCCGTTGCCCTTTCTCAATTCCGGCAGGCAATTGCTCCAATGGGTATTGGTATTGAATGCTACGAATAATACCATGCCTTGCTTCTGAAAAATGAACTTCCAGGTCTTCTGTTACATCAAGAGATGCATTTTTATTAATGACTACATTGATGCTGTAATTGCTTACAGTAAAAGCTTCCTGGGCATTGGCAAATTGAAAAATAAATAGATAGAAAAGAAAGGGAATAATTTTTTTCATCTCCTTCAATTAAAACTTTACTTCTACATTTTGGGCTTCCTGGGTATTTTCAAGCTCGTAAAATTCGCGTGGTTTAAAGCCGGACATATTTGCTATTATAGATCCCGGAAATTGCTGAATAGCTGTATTGTAATCTCTAACCGTAGCATTATAATATCTGCGGGCATTTCCAAGATCGTTTTCTATTGATTGGAGTGCAGTTTGTAATTCCAAAAAGTTTTGATTGGCTTTGAGGTCAGGATAGTTTTCTGCCACTGCAAGCAAACCATTAATAGCACCTCCTAATACCTGGTTAGCTTTTGCAGAGCCTTGCACGTCGGAAGTCGAAACAGAAGCGGCCATATTTCTTGCCTCTGTTACCTTTTGGAAAATGTTACTTTCATGTGCTGCGTAGCCTTTTACCGTGTTTACCAGGTTAGGAATTAAATCATATCTTTTCTTCAGGAAAACACGGATATCACTCCAACTGTTATCCACTTTTATTTTCAATTTTACGAGCCCGTTGTAAAGAGAAATTATCCAAATGAACAACAAAACGATAATAGCAAGTATAACCAGGACCATAGATGGAAGTTTTAATTTTTTTGAAAGATTATTACCATACACAAGTTAAAAATAAATAAGGCTATAACTTCACATTTTATTAGATCTACATCTATATTTTTTAGAAAATTTTTGAAAAACCTTTTTCAAGAAAATACCAAAATGGTTTTTTGGGCTTCATATATTTTAATCCAAATGCCATGATACTTTTTTCTCTGATATATTTTATTGCTTCTGGAATAGAATCAGTCACCATATACAATTTCATATCTGCGGGAGAAATAGTACCTACTTCCTCCATTTTTTCATTATGTTCCACTATGTTTTGATAAAATTCTTTGTCGAAAATAATTATCGGGAACATCTGCATTTTACGTGTTTGGATCAAGGTTATGGCACCAAAGAATTCATCCAAAGTTCCAAAGCCGCCGGGCATTACGATGAATGCATAAGAGTATTTTACGAGAAGCATTTTTCGCAGGAAAAAGTATTTAATATTCACCCACTTATCCAGGTAAGGGTTATGTGCCTGCTCATGAGGCAAGACGATATTGCAGCCAACACTTTTACCACCAACGTCCCTGGCGCCCCTGTTTGCAGCTTCCATAATGCCCGGGCCTCCACCTGTCATAATTGTAAAGCCGAGCTTGGCAATTTCGGCTGAAAGCTCTCTTGCCTGGTTATAGAAAAAATGATCTTCTTTGAATCGCGCGGATCCAAAAACGGTGACACATGGGCCAACGAAATGCAAAGCGCGGAAACCTTTTATGAACTCAAAAAAGACACTCACGGCATATTTGAAATTTTGCCACCTGTCCTGGGGGCCTTCGAAAAATTGAATTTCTTTCCTGGTTTTCTTATTTTGTTCTACCATTCTTTTTTTTCAAACTTAATTGATTTGAAATTTTATTTCAAGTTTTTTAATTTTTACCTTCGTCTTTTTATGATTCAATTTTGAGAAAAGAATTATACAAAATATCATTTCAAAAAATCAAAAGTTTTCTTTGCTGTAAAATAAGAATCTTACCTATTTGTTGATTTACTATAATTGTCTTTGTAAATGAAAAAAATGTTTTAAAATATTTCAATCATAAATTAATAATATCGTATTAGCGATTTAACTTACAGCCACAATTTGTAAAAATGGCCATTGAGAAAAAGCCTAAAAGAAAGCAGAATAAATTCAAAAAATTTTTATCAATTCTTGGACCAGGATTAACAACTGGTGCAGCGGATGATGACCCCTCCGGCATTGCTACTTATTCTCAAACAGGTGCACAGTTTGGATATGGCCAATTATGGACCGCGTTATACATGCTGCCGTTTATGATGGGTGTACAAGAGGCATGTGCAAGAGTAGGAATGGTAACGGGAAAAGGATTAACCGCCATTGTAAAAGAAAATTATAATAAGAAATTAGTTTATTTTGTTGTTGGAATTGTTGTGGTCGCGAATGTGATCAATATAGGTGCAGATATTGGGGCAATGGCAGCAGCTGCCAAATTGATAATTCCCCTTCCTTTCGTTGTTTGGACTTTGCTTTTTACTGTGAGTATTTTGATACTTGAGATCTTCACGAGTTACAAAGTGTATGCGAAAATTTTGAAATGGCTTGCCCTTTCTTTGCTTGCCTATCCTATTACGGTATTCATTGCTAAAATGCCCTGGCTAGAGGTTTTGAAAGCTACTTTTATCCCTCACATTGAAATGAATTTCGCATTCTTTTTTATTATTACCGGCGTCCTGGGAACGACCATTTCTCCCTACATGTTTTTTTGGGAAACTTCGCAAGAGGTGGAAGAAGTGAAAGAAAGAAGATTAATTAAAAAAGGTGTTCCACAAATAAGGAAGAGTAACATTCACAGAATGCGCATCGATAACAATGCAGGCATGATCATTTCTGAGATAACTACGTGGAGCATTTTAGTAGTAGCCGGAACGGTGCTTCACAATCATGGTGTCACTGACATCAAAAACGCTGCTGATGCTGCGAAGGCACTTGAACCTCTCGTGCATTCTTTTCCGCATGCCGGGTTTATATCCAAATTAATTTTTGCAATTGGTATTATCGGGCTTGGGTTTTTGGCGGTTCCCATTCTTTCCGGCTCAGCCGCTTATGCAGTTTCAGAAGCGGCAAACTGGAAGTCGGGTTTAAATTTAAAATTAAAAAGAGCCCACGGATTTTATGGCGTCATTACTATTGCTACATTGATTGGCCTTATCATCAATTTTGTTGGAATCAATCCTGTAAAGGCACTGGTTTATTCAGCTGTACTAAATGGAGTAGCTGCGGTTCCTCTGATCTTTCTGATATTACGGATTTCGTCAAATAAGAGCTTGATGGGTGAATATAAAAGTGGCTTACTTTCGAAGATTATTTTGTGGATCACTTTTCTGGGTATGGCTTCTGCGGCTGTAGCTATGTTTTTTATGATTGGAAAGAATTGATGGATTGATTGATTTGTACTCGTCGAATTCAATTGATTTTAACGGTTATGTTTGGCTGGGTGATTCTCTCATAGTTCCTTTTACTAAAGTGAACCATTTGGGTGGTTTTGACCTTGAGCGTTTTTTAGGTCCGGTTTCAAAAAAAATCTTTTTAATATCTGCAACGAAAGAATTTTGAAATGGATAATGATGTCAATTCGCCGACTTATCTTACTAAACTTGTAAAACATATTCCTCATAAAGGAAGTCTGTTTGATTTTACCGAAGGGCCCTATATGTTTTGCAAGGATGGACAAAGTCTTGCAATTAAGAAAATGATTTATTTGTTCTTTCACTGCAGATTATTGTAAGGGCGCAATAACTTTTTTGCTTTAATGAACATACTTTTAATATCAGGGTTTACATTATAATGTGCTTTATTTCAAAAGTATAATTGACTTTTAAACTTAAAATGTTGCAACGAATTCTTTACCTGGTAAAAAATGAGGAAATGGAAAAAAGATAGGCCGCCTCGTTTTGAAAATGGATAATACTAAAAAAAATGGGACAAGTTCTGCATTTTCAGAACTGTCCCCAAAAAAAGTGACCCCGCAGGGACTCGAACCCTGGACCCATTGATTAAGAGTCCCTAAAAACATGTTTTTAGTTATTTTGAATTACTTCCAGTTATTTGATTAAATCCTTACTGCTATTGGATTGTATTGAATTTTTCGTTTTCTTTGTTTCTGAACATTTGTTGTCATTTTTGAAAAACATGTATCAAATTATGTATCAAATGCAAAAAACTTTTTATCATGAAGCAAAGAAATATTACTGTAACGATCGTTCCCGATAAACGAAGAATAAAAAATGATGTCACCTACCCATTAAAATTGCGTGTAACCTACAAAGGGACAAGAAAATATTTGCAACAGGTTACAATACAAGTTTAAAAGATTATTCGCTGATGATGCAAGACAAGGTACGCGGTGAATCCAGAAAAACAAATCTTGCTTTAAAGGAAGTTCGAATTAATGTCCAAAAGTGTTGCGACAGCCTTGAACGTTTTTCTTTTTCAAAATTTGAAGATTTATTCTTTCCTAAAAAAGTGGTTATTACGAATTTGCAATCAGCCTTTGATGCTTATATCAGAGAA
>JBDTJV010000570.1:0-6348 GCA_039935675.1 Ginsengibacter sp.
TATGCAAAAAAACTGCAGGAAATGCTGGGAAATATTGTTGGAAATGCAGAAGGTGACATAAATCTTGCACTTGCCAAAGAAAGGCCTGTTGAAAAAGTATTGATCATAGTTATTACAAGTGATCGTGGTCTTTGTGGCGGTTACAACAGTAACCTGATTAAATTAACCAAGCTTGATATAAAGGAAAAATATGCTGCTCAATTTGCAAAAGGGAATGTTGAAATTTTGCCTTTAGGTAAAAGAGGTTATGAGCATTTTGAAAAAAACAATTTTAAAGTCATTGATCTTTATTGGAATATTTTTTCCAATCTTACTTTCGAGAATGTAGTTGCTGCCGCAAAGTATGCGTTAGATGCTTTTTCCAAAGGGGAAGTAGACGCAGTGGACCTGGTTTACAGTGAATTCAAAAATGCTGCTACCCAGAAATATATTGCCGAACCATTTTTACCGGTAAAAAAGTCAAGTCCATTAAAAGGAGTCGCAAAAGCAGATTTTATTTTTGAGCCTGACAAAGAAGTTCTTTTGCAGGAACTAATGCCAAAAATATTGAATACACAATTGTACAAGGCTATTTTAGACGCCAATGCAAGTGAGCATGGAGCAAGAATGACCGCAATGGATAAGGCGACGGAAAATGCCAACGAGCTTTTGAAATCATTAAAAATAAGCTATAACCGTGCAAGGCAGGCAGCCATCACCACCGAGCTTACAGAAATCGTAAGTGGAGCTGCGGCATTGCAAGGATAAACTCTTTTTCTGCAAAGAAAACAGGCATACAAAAATTAAAAGTAATAAGGCCCTTTATGGGTTGGGGTTATGGAACTTTCATTAATTATCCCACATATTGAAGCACTGATATTTGCGAGTGATAAACCATTGGCGGTATCCGACCTTGTTGAATTACTCAATAATGCAATGGGTTTTATTGAAGACCGGGCCACAGAAGACCAGTTAAGTGAGGCGGTCAGTGCTATCAAAGAAAAATATGACTCAGAGTTTTATTCTTTTGGATTATTCCGGATCGGCGGCGGATGGCAGTTTCTTACTAAAAAAGAATATCATAAAACTATAGCCCAATTAAACGGAGATAAATTTCTAAAAAAACTTTCGGCTGCCTCAATAGAAACACTTTCGATAGTTGCCTATAAACAGCCGGTTACCAAATCTGAAATAGAACAGATCCGCGGTGTCAACTGCGATTATGCCATTCAAAAGCTACTGGAAAAAGAATTAGTTGTTATAGCAGGTAGAAAAGAAGAGGCTGTTGGAAAACCGTTGATATATTGTACCTCCAAAAATTTCATGGATTATTTTGGTATTAATTCATCGGAGGACCTGCCAAAAATAAAAGAAATTTTAGACTACGAAATAACAGAAGCTACTAAAATTGAGCGAGAGGATAAAGAGGAAAATGAAAATACAATCCTTTTAGAAAAAGTGGAAGTTGAGAAGAATGAGGAGGAAGAAATGAAAGATGAAAAATAATCTAAGCAGTTTATTTGCAAGGCAATCATTTCAAATTGAATATTTTGCGAAATATTTTGTTTTATTTTATTAATTTTATTACCCTTTTTAAGCTTAAAAATTTTATATACCTTTAAATGGCTGAGGTTCTATCGCACAAAAGACTAGTTGCTATCGCAGACCAATTTGGAACTCCTCTTTATATTTACCACGCGGAGAAAATTGCAGAACAATATGAGAAATTAAAAAATGCATTTAAACATCAGGATGTTGTTATATTTTATGCTTCCAAGGCGCTAACAAATATTCATATTCTAAAATTCGTTAAGTCTATAGGATGCAATGTAGACTGCAGCTCTATTAACGAAGTTAAACTAGCCCTTCACTCGGGATTTGATCCTTCCAAAGTTTTATACACTTCGAATAACATTGCTTTTGAGGAAATAGAAGAAGCTAAAGACCTTGGAGTTCATATTAATATTGATAGTCTTTCCAACCTGGAAAAATTTGGGAAAAAATATGGTCATTCTTACCCGGTTGGCGTTCGTTTGCGCCCTAATATTTTAGCCGGTGGCAATTTAAAAATTTCAACAGGACACGAGAAAAGCAAATTTGGCATTCCAGTTGATCAGTTTGAAAAGGTATTGGAATGCGTTAAAAAAACTGATCTTTTCATACAGGGTTTGCATATTCATACAGGAAGTGAAATAAAAGATGTCGATGTTTTTGTAAAAGGAATTGAAAAATTATTTGAGATCATTCCTTATTTTAATGAGCTCGAATTCGTGGATTTGGGTGGTGGTTTTAAAGTGCCCTATAAAGAAGGTGATTCGGAAACGGATATTGAACTACTAGCCACAAAAGTAAAAGAAGCATTTGCAAACCATCCGAACCCGGGAAATAAACCATTACAAATATGGTTTGAACCCGGAAAGTTTTTGGTAAGTGAAGCAGGATTTTTTATTTGCCAGGTAAATGTTTTGAAAGTAACATCTTCTACCGTTTTTGCAGGAGTTAATAGCGGTTTCAATCATTTAATAAGGCCCATGTTTTACGACGCCTATCATCGAATTGAAAACATCAGCAATGAAGTTGGGCCAAAGAAAGAGTATAATGTGGTTGGTAATATTTGTGAAACAGACACTTTTGCCACCGACAGGATGATCAATGAGATCCATGAAGGCGATTACCTTGCTTTTTACAATGCCGGAGCTTATGGATTTGAAATGTCTTCGAATTTTAATTCACGGTTGAAACCGGCAGAAGTAATGGTAGAAAATGACGAGCCAATTCTTATAAGAAGAAGAGATGTTTTTGAAGATTTATTACGAAGCCAGCTCGATATTTGAGAAAAGAATAGAATAGATTATTCTGAAAAAACAAAATAAAGAACCGGATTTGATTTTAATGTTTTTTATTAATACCTTAAAGCCATAAAATCGATTTGCATAACAGATAATGGAAAAAATAATTATAGTGGGTGGTGGCATTAACGGCCTTTGTGCGGCTTATTATTTGCAAAAGAAAAATAATTACCAAATTACTATTATTGATAAGGGTGATATCTCTGATAATTGTTCTTTTGGCAATATGGGGTTTTTATCACCCAGTCATTTTACGCCTCTTGCTTCGCCGGGAATTATATCTGAAGGATTCAAATATATGTTGAGCAGTTCCAGTCCTTTTTATATAAAACCAAGGGTAAATCTTCCTCTTATCCAATGGGCATTGAAATTTTACAAAAACAGTACGCAAAAAACGGTAAATAAAAATTCCGGTCATTTGAGTGAACTGCTGAACATGAGCCGACGCTTAATGAATGAGATACAAGATGAGATCGGCGATGTGTTTGACATGGAAGAAATAGGATGCATGATGATGTGTCATTCTCAAAAAGCATTTGAAGAAGAAATAAAATTAGCAGACCAGGCAAAAAAGTTTAGCCTTGAAGTTGAAATTATTAATCGTGAAGAATTACAGAAGCGGGAACCGGATGTAGAATTGGATATTTATGGCGCTGTTTTATTCAAGGACGACGCACATATTCATCCCGGAAAGTTTATGAGGGCAATGAAACAGTTTTTAGAATCAAAAGGTGTGCAATTTCAGCTCAATACAACTGTTTCAGGTTTTAAAAAGCATCAAAAAAAGATATCCGCTGTAGTCACCGATAAAGGTATTTTTTCCGGTAATGAAATTATTTTAAGCCCGGGTAGCTGGTTACCGGAAGTAGCAAAAATGGCTGGAATCAATTTGCTGTTGCAGGGAGGTAAAGGCTACAGCTATACATACGATCACGTTGATAAAAATATCAGGTATCCTGCTATATTAGTAGATGGCCGATGCGCTGTTACTCCTTGGAAACATACGTTAAGGATTGGTGGCACAATGGAATTCAGCGGAAACAATAATAAAATCCTTATCAAAAGGATGGAAGGTATTTATGAATCAGTTAAGAAATTCTATCCCGGTTTAAAAATTGATTTTCCACCAAAGGAAAAAATATGGACAGGATTACGTCCTGTTTCTCCAGACGGGTTGCCCTATATTGGCAAAGCGGAACATTATGACAATCTTTTAATTTCCGGAGGCAACGCAATGCTTGGTATTTCAGAAGGTGCCGCATCAGGACAGATTATCAGTGATATTGTGGAAAAAAGAAGCACTACTATTGATATCAGTGCTTTTAAGGTTGGAAGATTTGCAAAATGATAGTTGATTTTCCTCATCATTTCTATTTCTTTTACAGTAAACAAACAATAAACCGTAATTCTTATTTTCTTCACAGGTGCCAGGTAATTCAATTCTACATCATTCCATCATCGGCAAAACTATAATATCCTTCATCGCTTACAATGAGATGATCAACCACTTTTATATCTAAAAGAAGTCCCGCACTTCTAAGTTTAGCTGTCAATTCTTCATCTGCCCGGCTTGGCCTCAGGCTCCCAGAAGGATGATTATGGCAAAGAACTATGGAAGTAGCTTGTACTTCAAGGGCTTTTAAAAATATCATTCTCGGATCTGCAATGGTATTCGTTAATCCGCCTTTGCTGATTACTTCAAAATGTTTTACTTTATTGGACCGGTTGAGGAAAACAACCGCAAAAACCTCGTAGGCATAATCTTTCAAAGAAGCTTTTAAAAATGAAGCCAGTTCACCACTTGAAGAAAGTCTCTTTTTTTTCAGGATTAAAGTTCCCTGCCTTCTTCTTCCTAATTCCAGTGCGGCAATCAATGTAACCGCTTTCGCTTCACCTATTCCCTTTACAGATTTTAATTCCCGGATAGAAAGTTTTCCAAGTTCATCCAGGTTATCCGCTCCTAATCTCAATACTTTTTTGGCAACTTCCAGCGCACTTTCTTTTCCACTTCCATTATTGATCAATATTGCCAGCAATTCAGAATCACTCAGGCTTTCTTTTCCTTTGGTAAGAAGTTTTTCCCTGGGACGATCATCAATAGCCCAGTTTTTGATAGAGGTGGAAGACTTGTTGATACTTTCCATAAGCAAGAGTTTATTTCCAACAATATTAATTATAATTTCGCCAAAGTAATTATTCCCCGCACAATAATCTATATATGCATCCGAATTTAAAAATCTTCTCGGGAACCGGCTCCCAATACCTGGCCAAACAAATTGCCTTAAGATTTGGAGAACCCTTGGGCAAGATCAATATTCAAAAATTCAGCGATGGTGAAATCGGCGTTGAATACCTGGAAAGCATCCGGGGACAGTTTGTTTTCCTGATCCAAAGCACTTTTGCTCCTACGGATAATTTAATGGAATTACTATTGATGATCGATGCCGCCAAGCGTGCTTCCGCTTATAAAGTGATCGCAGTAATTCCTTATTACGGCTATGCACGGCAGGATAGAAAAGACAAGCCCCGTGTGGCTATTGGGTCTAAGCTGGTTGCAAATATGATTGTGGCCGCAGGTGCAGACAGGATAATCACCATGGACCTGCACGCTCCCCAGATCCAGGGTTATTTTGATATCCCGGTAGATCATCTCGACGCTTCGGCAATTTATATACCTTATATCGAAGACCTGAATCTTTCGAATCTGACTTTTGCAGCGCCTGATGTAGGCAGTGCAAATCGCATCCGCGAAATTGCCAGCTATTTTGAAGTAGATATGGTAATCTGTGACAAACATAGAAGAAGAGCCAACGAGATTGCCAGCATGGTGGTGATAGGAGACGTAACCAACAGGAATATTGTATTGATCGATGACATCGTCGATACGGGAGGAACGCTTTGTAAAAGTGCGGGATTATTAATTGAAAAAGGGGCAAGCAGTGTACGTGCCTTTTGTACGCATCCTGTGCTAAGTAATAATGCTTACGAAAATATCGAAAATAGCGTATTAGAGGAACTCGTCGTGTGTGATACGATTCCTATTAAAAAGAAAATCGACAAGATCAAGGTCGTGTCAGTGGCCGATCTTTTTGCCATAACCATTAGAAATGCTTTTGAAAACAAAAGTATAAACAGCCTTTTTATCAGGAGTAAAATCCATAAGAAAAATATGCTGCAATAAAAATCATTTAATAAAGGATTAATAGTTCGCAGTTATTCAAGATGAAAATCTATTAATACATCTTTGATTTGCCAATATCAACCATAGTAAACTAACAAATAACCCTATTTTCTATACTTTATTTTTGAAAAACTGAAAGCCAGATTTTTATGGTTGAAACTGCTATTTAATTCGGATAAAAAAACATTTAAAACCCTTACCTTTGCGCCTCAAAAAAAATTATAATGAAAACAATTACAATCGAAGGACAAATCAGGACCGAATTTGGCAAAGCAGCCACCCGCCAACTTCGCTCTGAGGAAAAAGTGCCAGCTGTAATTTACGGAGGTGCAAAGGTAA
>JBDTJV010000571.1:0-6775 GCA_039935675.1 Ginsengibacter sp.
ACCGTTCCTTTTTTTATCCATCTGTTAGTTTGAGCTATATGTTCTCTGACCAGTTCCATTTACCTTCCTGGGTTTCTGACGGAAAATTCCGTGCTTCTTTGGCGCAAATTGGCAAGGACGCTGAGCCCTACAGTACAAGTGTTGTCTATGTTGCAGACGGCGCACCAATTAATGGAACCCTTTTATTTACCCGAAATAATAGTGCTGGCGTTCCGAATTTAAAACCGGAAATGACCACCGCTTTTGAAGTAGGTACCGATTTAAATTTTTTAAACAACAGGATTGGCTTGAATTTCACCTGGTATAAATCTACCAGCAAAGACCTGATTATGAATGTGGCTACAGATCCGGGAACTGGTTTTAGTTCTATTACTTTAAATGCGGGATCTATTCAAAATAAAGGGGTTGAAGTGTCTTTGCGTGGAAAGCCGGTAGTTAGCAAAAATTTCAATTGGAATGTAATGGTAAATTTTTCAGCTAATCGCAATAAAGTATTATCTATTTATCCCGGACTCACAGAGTTAGTTGGTGGTTCTTCGTTCGGATATGGAGGTGCTGGCCCAACATTTCTTTATACTCCCGGACAGTCTGTAGGAGATATTTATGGAACTCATTGGGCAAGATATTATGGTAAAGGAACCCCTGATCCTTTAAACATTAACAGGGATCTTCCTATAATAATTGGGGCAAATGGTTTCCCTGTACGAGCTCCGGCAGCAGATCAAAAGATTGTCGGAAATTCGATGCCTAAATGGATAGGAAGTATAAGTAATACACTTAATTATAAAAATTGGGGCCTTTCCTTTCTTATCGATACTCACCAGGGTTTGAGAAAATACAACCAGTTGGATAATTATATGGCTGCATTTGGGATAGCAAAATATACCGAAAACCGCGATCAAACTATTGTGTTCCCTGGTGTCCATGCTGACGGCACTCCGAATACCACACCGGTTTATCTTGGGCAAGGTATTGGTCCTGACGGTAAAGATTATGGTGATGGATATTATAGAAAGGTCTATCGGGGAGTTACGGAGGTATTTGTCCAGGATGCATCCTGGGTTAGGTTGCGTAGTGTCAGCCTTTCCTACAGTCTTCCCCAGAGATGGTTAAAAAGTAGTTTTGTTAAAAACCTGGTGGTTAGTTTTACAGGTAATAATTTATGGCTTTCTACTCCTTACAACGGTTTCGACCCCGAGGCAAGTGATGCAATTTCAGGAGATCTTACGGCAAGTTCCCAGGCAGGATTTACGTATCCTCAATTGCGCAGCTATTTATTTTCCATAAATGTTACTTTTTAAAAAAAATATTATGAAAAAGATCTTAATAATATCAATCTTAATAATTGTCACTGTCTTTTCAAACGTAGGCTGCAAGAAATACCTTGACATTAATGCCAACCCGAATGCGACGGAAAATCCACCGATTCCGGGTTTGCTTGCCAACGTAACAAGCCTTACAGCCAATAATTCATATGATATCTCCGATTTTGTATCTTATTATGTGCAATACCTGGCATCTCCCAGCGCTGGTTCTTCTACTGACACCTATCAGCAAATTGATCCAAGTGGTACCTGGGGCGATGTGTACAATGTACTTACGGATTTGTATGACATGCGGAATTTCGCTGTGGCTAAAGGATGGAAAGCGTATGAAGGGGTTGCAGATATATTAACAGCCTGCAACCTGAGCATGGCCAGCAATATTTGGGGTAACATGCCCTATTCTGAAGCTTTTATCGGGGTAAAAAATCTGACTCCAAAATATGATGATCAAAAGGCTTTATACGACACCTGCCTTTTTCTTCTGAATCGTGGGATAGCCACGATGCAAACCGTTACCAACGCCGACCAATTTGACGGTGGAAGTGATTTTATTCATGCAGGTAACGCGCGCGCCTGGGTTAAAACTGGTTATGCTCTCCAAGCAAGGTTACTGAATGAAGTTTCCAAAACAAGCCAATATGATCCAACAAAAGTGCTGGCAGCCATTGATAGTGCTTACATGTCCAACAAGGACGATGCGCAGGTTACTCAATTTACAGTAAACAATCCCTGGAATGCAGAAGCGATCAGTAATGCCAACCTTGTATTGAATGCATGGTTGTCTGCTTATTTTGTCAATGCGACCAATGGAAATATTTATGGCGTTTTCGATCCTCGTCTTCCGGAAATTACGAATGCAACTGATAGCGGTAAATACGCTGGGGTCTTTTATCCGGCGGGCTTTTACAGAGGTACTCCAAATGGTGCCGGTTACCAGGGAACACGTAATACAGATGATGTACAAAATTATTTAGATGTAGATAAATGGTATTCCAGCACAAATTCTCCTTTGCAAATTATTACGAATGCGGAATGTCGCTTTATTGAATCAGAGGCAGCTTTCAGAGCCAATAATATGGACAGAGCTTACTCTGCCTATATTGCAGGTATCACAGCAAGTATGAATAAGTTAGAAGTGCCTGCTGATTCAATCACAAAATACTTAAATAATCCGGCTGTGTCTGTAGGTAAAACAAACCTCACTTTAAAGCTTATCATGAAAGAAAAATACGTGGCATGTTTCTTAATGCCGGTTACGTGGGATGACATGAGAAGGTTTGATTATAATTATAAAGGTTTTGCATTGCCTCAGAACGCTGACCTGGATACTTTTATTCGAAGAGCTGATTATCCAAGTTCTGCTACTTCAAGGAACGGAAAGAATGTTCCAGCATGGACAAGAACAGATCATCTTTGGTGGGATCAGTAACTTCTTAATTATTGCTTTGATTATGGGAAATAAAAGAAGGTTGTCTCAAAAAGACAACCTTTCTTACTTTTAATGAAATTAAGAAATTAAAATAACAGGTTATTTGTTTGTTTACTGGTAAATATCACTTTTTTTATTGTGCTTTATTTTCAAATACCGGAACCTCAAAATATTTATTTCCAGGAGGAATAATCATCATTCCAAATAGCTAAATCAATAAAATAAAAAACAAGATTAAAAGTTCCTTTACTACTTCAAAAATAAATTATGATTGTATTGTTTTCATTTTTTCTATCAACTTTGGGAATGCAAAATCAAAATTTTCAACCGATAGATACCGCCCAAATGCATAAAGAAATTGATGCAGAATTTGCAAAACAACCTTCCGGCACTTTTGCAGTTGCCTTTGAAGATCTCGCAACCGGAAAACAATTTTTAATGAA
This sequence comes from Ginsengibacter sp., assembly GCA_039935675.1. Lineage (GTDB taxonomy): Bacteria > Bacteroidota > Bacteroidia > Chitinophagales > Chitinophagaceae > Ginsengibacter. The sequence continues at coordinate 3,198 of JBDTJV010000571.1, forward strand.
TGCTCATCAAAGTTTTCACGCAGCAAGCACTATCAAAACTGCTTATTTAATTGAAACATTTAAGCAGGCTGATGATCATAAATTTTCTCTTTCTGATTCAATTTTTATTCACAATGATTTTAAAAGTATCGTGGATGGAAGTATTTATCATTTGGATTCAACAGATGATAGTGAAACGGATTTATACAGGAGAATAGGTGAAAAAGAAACGATCTACAATTTATTGTTTCGCATGATTACCCAAAGCAGTAATTTCTCCACTAACCTTATTGTTGATTTGATCGGCGCGAAAAATGCCAACCAAACAATGCGGTCTATCGGTGCGAAAGATATACAGGCTCTCCGCGGTGTAGAAGATAATAAAGCGTATGAGCTAGGCATGAACAATACCGTAACTGCTTATGATTTAATGATTATTTTCGATCACCTTGCCAAAGGAACCGTGGTGAATAAACAAGCATGTGATTCTATGATCCAGATATTAATGCATCAACAATTGAGAGAAAAAATTCCTGCAAAATTACCGGCTGATGTAAAAGTTGCTAATAAAACCGGATCTATTGATAAAGTATCTCATGATTCAGGAATTGTTTTTTTACCTGATGGAAAAGAATATGTTTTGGTATTATTATCAAAAGGTGTTGAAGATGAAAAATCTGTAAATGAAACTCTCGCTAATGTTTCAAGAATTATTTATGATCATGTGGTAAGTAATAATTAGCGGTCAGCAACAAAGGTCAGACGCGGTTATATATGGATAGATTTTTAATTACTGAAAAAATATCCGCGGCTTGTCGACATGCTTACTGACCGCTATCTGTCCTTAGTAATGAGAATAAGAGCCTCGATTTTAATAATACAAAAGATAAAATTGAATAAAGTATGAGCAATTCAAATTACAAAAAAGGGACCGAATCAGTTTGGGCAGGTGAATACGGAGATTTTGCAGAAGGTGCAGTGGTAGCGCCGATCGTAAAAAGTGTAACATTTGCTTATAAGGATTTAGATGAATGGCACAATGTTTCGCTTGGAAAATCCGAAGGATATATTTACAGTAGAAATACCAATCCGACCGTTCATGTATTGGAAGAAAAAATCCGGACTTTAGAGGGAGCAGAAGCTGCTACTTCATTTGCCACAGGAATGGGCGCCATTAGCAATACATTATTTACTTTCCTTACTCCGGGTAAAAGAGTGGTTTCAATCAAAGATACTTACGGTGGCACCAGTAAAATATTCCTTGATTTTTTACCGGTATATAAAGTAGACGTCCAGCTTTGCGATACATCAGATCATGAGCAATTAGAAATAGAAATTGCCAAAGGATGTGATTTGGTTTACCTGGAAACGCCAACCAATCCTACATTAAAAATTGTCGATATTAAAAGATTATCTGCTGCCGCTAAAAAAGTTGGTGCGATCGTAGTTGTTGATAATACTTTTGCCAGCCCTATCAATCAAAATCCGCTGCAGTTGGGCGCAGACCTTGTCATTCACAGTGCTACCAAATTTCTTTGCGGCCATTCGGATGCAATGGGAGGCGTTCTTGCAGGAAAAAAAGAATTAGTGCAGAAAGTTTTTCACTTCAGGGAAATTAATGGCGCAAGCCTACAGGCCGATCCTGCCTATTTGATAGCCCGGGGAATGAAAACACTCGAACTCCGCATTGAAAGACAAAATGCATCAGCATTAAAAATTGCTCAATATTTAAAATCACATTCCAAAATCGCTGATGTCTTTTATCCCGGTTTAGAAACACATCCCGGCCACGCAATTGCCAAACAACAAATGCGTGGATTCGGAGGCGTCTTGAGTTTTTCATTGGATGGAAATTATGAAATGGTCAAGACGTTTTTGCAAAAGTTGAAATTAGTGCATCTGGCCGCAAGTTTAGGTTCCGTGGGCACTTTAGCGGGGCCTCCAAGAACCACGAGCCACGTGGAGCTTTCCGAAGAACAAAGAAAATTATTAGGCATTCCCGAAAGTCTTATTCGTTATTCTGTCGGGATAGAAAATGTTGAAGATCTCTTAAGTGATCTCGAACAAGGATTAGCTTCTTTGTGAGGAGATCAATAATCATGAGATAACGTTTTAAAAGTTACGGGAGTTAGTTTGGTTTTTCAGTAAACCAACAAATAAACCAAATTCCTATTTGCAGGGCAGAAGAAAATTAACCCTAAAATCATTTTTGCTGAACAAAATCATTTTATATTGCAGGCAACCGAAGTAAAAAAAGCGGAGTAGAAGAGAATCCTTCTATAAATTCATTCTTATGACAATGATCGTAATCATTACAATATGTATCCTGCTTTTGATTGGTTATCTTTTTGATCTTTCTGCGGCCCGTACAAAGATTCCTTCGGTAATACTCCTTTTGATTTTGGGATGGACAGTAAGACAGATTGCAGATTTTTTTTCCTTTAAAATTCCAGACCTGTCCGGATTACTTCCCATATTTGGAACTTTAGGATTGATACTAATCGTATTGGAAGGTGCGCTGGAACTCGAATTGAATCGTTCAAAATTCAGGTTAATTAGAAAATCTTTTTTGAGCTCTTTTGTTTCCATATTGGCTTTGTCTTTTATTATATCTTATGCTTTTCACTATTTTGGTGGAATCCCAATGCGACAAGCTTTGATAAATGCCATTCCAATATCTGTAATTAGTAGCTCTGTAGCCATTTCCAGCGCTAAGAATCTTTCATTGGAAAACAAGGAATTCGTAATTTATGAAAGCAGTTTATCAGACATCATGGGAGTGGTTTTTTTCAATTTTGCCATCGACAATATAACTGTAAACAGCCACGCCTTTCTTCATTTTGGGTTGCAGGTTTTAATTATCCTCGTAGTTTCATTTATAGCTACTGTAGGATTGTCTTTTTTATTACGTAAAATTGACCATCCTATTAAACATGCCCCTATTATTATTCTTATCATTTTAATCTACGCCGTATCGGAAATATTTCATCTTCCCGCCTTAATATTCATTTTGTTTTTTGGGTTGTTTTTGAGCAATATTGATGAATTGAAAAATTTAAAATGGATCAAAAAATTAAATCCCTATGAGTTTAATAAAGAAGTTTCTAAATTCAGGGAAATAGTAATGGAAGGTGCGTTTTTAATCAGGGCATTTTTTTTCATACTGTTCGGTTATTCATTTGAAACGAAAGAAATAATTAATGTAGACACATTTGGCTCGGCTTTATTGATCTTTGCTGTCATTTTTATTATACGGGCAATCATTTTGAAAATTGGGAAGTTGCCCATTTTCCCGCTTCTGTTTGTAGCTCCAAGGGGATTAATTACCATCCTCTTATTTTTTTCTATTCCTGCTACCCTGGTATTCCCTTTGGTCAATAAATCTTTAGTGATACAAGTAATCGTTTTAACCGCACTCTTTATGATGATTGGCCTGATAATTTCGGGTAAAAAAAGTAAGAAACAAGAAATTGAAGAGAAAGAATCTGCTACCAATATTATGTCGCTGGCAACCTCGGGCAATGAGGGTATTTCAGAAAATTTGTCCACAACAGATACTGAATCCTGAATTACGTTGCTTTTAGAAAATCAAAAGATGC
>JBDTJV010000572.1:0-3323 GCA_039935675.1 Ginsengibacter sp.
TCTACCTGCAACAGAACTGAGATCTATAGTATATGCCCTAATCCTCAAAAACTTATCGGGATGATTTGTGGCAGTACACAAACCACGATGAACGATTTTTCGGAATATGGTTATATTTATCAAGGTATTTCCGCCGTCGAACATTTGTTCAAAGTAGCAGCAGGATTAGATTCGCAAATCATCGGAGACTATGAAATACTAGCCCAACTGAAGCAGGCAACAAATGTTGCCAGGCAGAGCGGATGCATTAATACTTTAATGGAACGGGTAATAAACTATGCTTTGCAGGCCTCAAAAGAAATTAAAACAAAAACTAAATTAAGTTCCGGAATTGTTTCTGTCTCTTACGCAGCCATTGAAATAATAAAGGAAAAGATTAATGATCTAACCGATAAAAAATTCCTTTTGGTTGGTGCCGGAAAATTTGGAAAGAACGTAGCTAAGAATATTAAAAGTTACCTACCTGAATCGGGTATTTGCTTTTCAAACAGGACTAATGAAAAGGCAAGAGTACTGGCAAATATATATGAGGCTGATTTTATTCCTTATGAGAATTTATCTTCAGCCTGCAATGATGCAGACGTAATTATTGTGAGTTCTGCTGCTGAATCCTACACTATTCTTCCTACATTTTTTACTACTGATAAACCACGATTGATACTTGATCTTTCTGTTCCGCTAAATGTAGATCCATCGGTAAAGAGCTTGCCTGGAGTCACTCTCCTTAATGTTGATGAGGTTTCAGTAATCCTTGATAATACAATTTCGATAAGGCAGGCAGAAGTACCCGAAGCTTTGAGAATAATTAGTGAGACTTTAGATGAGTTGATTACATGGTGCAATAATCAATTAAACAATTCATTTTTGCGTACGGTCAAATCACAACTCCTTCAACTCAATGAGATTTATTATATTGATAATTCACGGGAAGAAAAAGTCAATCAAATCGTTTCTTCACTTGCAATTCAATTGAAGCATAAAACTAATAAAGGTTGCCAATGTATAAATGCATTAAACAGCTATATTCAAATGGATGTAGTTTATGATTTGCGGTAAAATGCCGTTTTCTTTTTTAAGACTCTTTCTTTTGAGTTTGGTTTTTGAGCAGATTTCAGCAATAGCTGTGATAATATTCAGTGAAGAAAAATCCTGGATATTTGTTCGTTTACTATGAGTAAAACCTTTGTCGGTAAAATTTTCTTAAGGAGAATCAGAAGCGAAACAAATAGGAACGAATAATTCAGCCCTGGTCATGTAGAACTAATAATGGAATTTTGGTATGATAACTCATTTCTTTTGTGTGTACTTTTCCAAACATTCTTTCAAAGAAGTTATGCCTGTGGGCGATCATAACCAAAACGTCCTCTGGATTTTCTTTCATGAATCTACAGATTCCACGTACCACATTCGTGTCGATGATGGTAGAAAAAACAGTTTTCAATTTTGAAAAATTCAGGCTGGTCTTCATTTTACCAATATTTTCTCCCAAATTCATTTCAGCTCCTTCCTTTTGTACATTGAATATGGTAATTAAAGAATTATTTTTTTGGGCAATTTCGCAAAGCAAGGCGTAGCGGTTGATTTCTGAATCAGAACCCAGGTCGGCGGCAAGCCCAATCCTCGTGATGGATGTATAGATTGAATTTTCAGGAATTAATAGAACAGGTGAGTTGGTTTTTCTAATCACAGAAATTGCAGTGCTTCCAAATATTGAGTTACTCATTCCTTTACCTTTCATGCCCATAATAATCACATCAGCTTGCCTTTTATGTGCCATTTTTGGTATCATATCATCTGCAAATCCTTCCCTTACAATTGTATCTATTTCGACCTGGTATTTTTTTGAGATTATTTGAATTTCACTTTCTAACAAATCCTGGAATCGTTCCACTAATTCATCGTGGGAAGCAACTAATGAAGATGCAGAAATATCGTCAATCACAAGAGGAGGAGCAAATACATGCACTAAAGTTATTTTTGCACCAAAAGACTGCGCCAGAGAAGCTGCATATTCGCAAGCATTACTGGATGCTACGGAAAAATCTGTGGGGACTAATATATGGTTCATAAAAATTAAATTGAAAAGACTTTTATTTATTCTGCAAAATCAACAAAGGAATTTTTGTTTCATAGCTCATTTTTGTAGTGTGAACTTTCCCAATCATTCTTTCAAAAAACGAATGTCTGTGGGCCATCATTACGAGCATGTCTGAAGGATTTTGCCTGATAAATTGGTTAATACCATCCACCACGGTATTATCTTCAATTGTATAGAAATTGTGCTTTTCGTTTGTAAAAACAGAGAAGGTTCTCATTTTACCTATAAATTCTTCATCCTTAATTACCATTTCATTTTTCTGCACGTTTAGTATATGGATAAATGAATGGAATTTTTTTGCAATTTTCAACAATAAAGAATAATTTTCCTTTTCAATTCCGGCATTAAAATCAGTAGCAAAGGTGATGGTGTCAATGGATTGATAAGATGCATTTTCGGGAATAATTAAAACAGGTATAATAGATTTCCTAACGATAGCGGTCACGGTACTTCCAAAAACAGAATTACTTTTTCCTTTTCCTTTCATACCCATAATAATAATATCAGGGTTGGTTTCCTTTACTATTTCCAGGATAACGTTGGCAGGAGAGCCTTCCTCAACTTGTCCCTGAATTTTAGCTTTATGATTTTTTGAAAGAGCTTTAATTGCTTTTGTCATCAGATTATTATTTTCTGCCAGAAGTTCCTGGTGCATGCTTACAGTGGCCTCAGCAACTTCTTCATCTATGATTATTGTGTCTGGAACAACATTTAATAAATTTAAATTGGCATTGAAAATTTCTGCAAGTGAAGCTGCATATTTGACTGCATTATGCGATGCTTCTGAAAAGTCAATCGGGACAAGAATATTTTTCATAATATTTTATTTTTAATTTCTAATCACTAGAACCAACTAAAGTCAGCAATATTAATTCTACCAAATTTCAATAAAAAGAAAAGGTTTTTTTATGATGCCTATCACTAAAAATGATGATTATCATCATTTTAATACTTGATAGAAAATTTAATTTTTGTGTATTAGAAAATCTAATCCCTTTTAGAATTTAGACATCAGATAGTTTGGCCAGGCTAAAGTAAATTTATTGGAGACTCGGCACTGCTAGAAACAGAAAATTAATTTTTTAAAATAAATGAAATCTATTGTATTATTTATTTGCGGTTTTATAATTGCTCTCTTCGGAGTCGTTACTTTATTTATGAGTACTTCGGTCATGTTTGGCTTGTTTGATATCAGGGAGAAAGAAGGTAATTATGTTTTGTTTGT
>JBDTJV010000573.1:0-4196 GCA_039935675.1 Ginsengibacter sp.
CTTTTTTGGAAACAAAATTTTGTACCATTCCTATCGATCACAATAACCGTTCTTTCTTCTATAAAAAATAAAGCAATATCGGAGATAAATAAAATAATATTTTCATGGCTGTTTTTAACAATCAGCCTTGTTTTTCTTTTTTTGATTGTGTTATCCATTGCAGTATTTTTTGTAAGTCTCACAAAGATTTGTTTTGTTTAAAACAACAGTTTATCAAATAATGCGATTGTTGTTAATGAAAATTTAAAAGTGGATCGTTCGTTGAAAACTATAAAAAAACCAAGCGGTAAAACTGCCTGGTTTTTTCTTAAAAATCCTTTGCCATTTTAAGCCGCTTTTTTATATTTTTTTTCAAGATGCATAGAGCCGTCACTATTTACATGAACAACTAACATGGTGTTGGCATTTTCTAAAATAACCTGGTAATAATGTTCAGATTCATTTTCAAAATCAGTAACCATAAAAATGCTTTTGTCTTTATATTTTGAAGCAATTTTAGACCTGATATAAGGAGACAATCCGTCTGCTGAATAATACCGGATAGTTTCCAATAAATTTCCATCCCTATCATAATACATCCTGCCCGAGCTGCTGTTATCGGGACTTTTAAAAGTTACCACATAAGTGTCGCCATTGTAATAAATTGAGGAATTAGTTACTTCGGGGAAATGAGAATGGAAAGTTCGGAGAATCTTTGCTGAAACGTCCGGAGAAGCGTGCAAAGGAGTTGCGAAAATGCTCATGCTGCTTGCAGCAATAAGGCAAATGAAGATAGCTTTTTTCATAATTGATTTATTTTAGTGTGAATGATTCGGGAATAAAATTATTGGGATTTCTTTCTGTCAAAAAGGGAATTCTTACCGGCGGTAATTCAATCGGGTATTGAGTTGTGTTAAGAGATAGTTAAGCAATTGCGCGAAGCATATGATAAACTAACTGAACGATTTAATTTGAAGATTGAAGCGTAAAAATTAAAACGAGACATTAAAATAAATATCCCGGAAAATTATAGATGAATGGAAATAGCAGTATAAAAAAAGAGATTTCTTTTTTAAATATTTATAGGAGCCGTTTCTTTATTAAAGGGAGAAAGGTATAAATGGACCGAAGTGATTCAAAAGTTCATTTCTTTTATTTTAAATTTTTTTTGTTCAATCAGAATTTCATTCTTTACTTTGCACCTCAATGAAACAAAATATTCACATACACCATCATCATACTTTACCTAACGGTAAGCTGTCTTGATTTGTATGTAATTAATATATTTCAAAAAAGGCTTACTGAAAAGTGAGCCTTTTTTAATTCACCTCTACCCTGGAAGACAGGCTGGTGAGGCTAAAAAAATAAAAATGCTAAAAATTGCGATTCAAAAATCAGGAAGATTATATGAACAATCTGTACAGCTTCTAAAAGAATGCGGTATCGAATTAAATAACGGTAACAGGCAATTGAAAGTGAAGGCTTTTAATTTTCCTGCCGAAGCCTATTTTTTGCGCGATGATGATATCCCTCAATATGTCTGCGATAATGTGGCAGATATTGGAATCGTTGGGGAAAATGTTTTTTTCGAAAAAAATAAAAATATAGAGATAGTGAGCAAGCTTGGCTTTGGAAGATGCCGGCTTAGTATTGCCGTTCCTAAAAGTTTGAATTATTCCGGAATAGGAGATTTAAACGGATTAAAAATTGCTACTTCCTATACTGTTTTATTACAACGGTTTTTGAAGGAGAATAATTTGAAAGCGGATATTCATGAGATCAGTGGATCAGTAGAAATAGCACCTGGTATAGGTTTGGCGGATGCAATTTGTGATTTGGTGAGCAGCGGTAGTACCTTATTTACGAATAATTTGAAAGAGGTAGAGGTTGTTTTAAATTCAGAAGCGGTTCTCGTGTCTAATAAGAACCTTAATGCAGAAAATAGAAAGATACTTGATAATCTTTTGCTCAGGATCAATGCGGTAAAAGCGGCCAAGAATTTTAAATACATCATGATGAATGCGCCGGATAGGCAGCTAAAAAATATATGCTCCCTGTTACCAGGTATGAAAAGTCCGACTATTGTTCCATTGGCTGAAAGTGGCTGGAGCAGTGTTCAAAGTGTTGTAAATGAAAATGATTTTTGGGACGTTATTGAAAAATTAAAGCAATTTGAAGCGGAAGGAATTTTGGTGGTGCCTATTGAAAAAATGATCTCATAAAAGAAAAAGTATGAATGAAATTTTTATAAATCCTATAACACAGAAATGGCCACAAATAATTGAAAGGCCGAAAATAAATTCCAAGAATTTAGAGGAAACTGTTTCGGAAATAATCAATGCAGTAAAAGATTTGGGAGATGCGGCTGTTAAGGATTATTCTTCAAAATTTCATGGATTTGCTCCGGAAAATTTATGGGTTACTGAAAAAGAGATACAGGTATCATCAAAATTTGTTGATAAAAAACTAAAGAGAGCTATTCTTCTTGCCAAAAAAAATATTGAAAAATTTCACAAGAAACAAGTTGAGAAGATTAAAAAAATTGAAACATCACCCGGAGTTGTTTGCTGGAGGAAAAGTGTGGCTGTCGAAAAAGTCGGATTGTATATTCCCGGTGGAAGTGCACCGTTATTTTCTACTTTGTTAATGCTGGCTATCCCCGCAAAAATTGCGGGCTGTCAAAACATTCTTGTTACAACGCCTGCGGGCAAGGATGGTAATGTTAACGCGGCTGTTTTATTTGTAGCAAAAGTGCTGTGTATTAAAAATATTTATAAAGGTGGAGGCGCCCAGGCTATTGCTGCGATGGCATACGGCACGCAAACAGTTAAAAAAGTCGATAAGATATTTGGTCCGGGTAACCAATATGTTACCGCTGCAAAAAAGTTAGTCAATATTGATGGAGTGGCAATTGATATGTTGGCTGGCCCAAGTGAACTGGCAGTTTATGCAGACGAAACTTGTGTGCCTGCATTTGTAGCAGCAGATCTTTTAAGCCAGGCTGAGCATGGTGCGGATAGCCAGGTGGTTCTTGTGGCAGTAAACGAACAAATAATCGAGAAAGTTATTTTGGAAATTCACAATCAATTACCAGCTCTCCCAAGGAAAGATATAATTGAGAAGAGCTTGTTGAACCGCAGATTTATCGTGATGGAAGATTCGAATGATGCCTTTGAATTTTTGAACGCTTATGCACCGGAACATTTGATTATTGCTTCTGAAAATTCAGAAGATCTTGCAGAAAAGGTTCAAAATGCCGGAAGTGTTTTCCTGGGAAATCTTTCGCCTGAAAGTGCCGGCGATTACGCCTCTGGAACGAATCATTCATTGCCTACCAATGGGTTTTCAAAAACATTTAGCGGCGTATCCGTTGATAGTTTTGTAAAGAAAATTACTTTTCAGAAAATAAATAATAAAGGATTAAAGAATATCGGGAACGCTGTTGAATTGATGGCTGAAGCAGAAGGACTTTCGGCGCATAAAAATGCAGTGTCGATTCGTTTAAAAAATAGTAAGGATGGAAAAATTTAATTTGGAGAGGCTGGTCAGGGAGAATATTAAAAGGTTGAAACCTTATTCTTCGGCAAGAAGCGAATTTCGCGGCAATGCAGAAGTTTTTATTGATGCCAATGAAAACGGCTACGGTTCCCCTCTTGAAGAAAATTTTAACCGTTATCCTGATCCTTTACAATGGCAGTTGAAACTTGAACTTTCAAAAATAAAAGGCATTCCACCACAGAATATTTTTATAGGAAATGGCAGTGATGAAGTGATTGATCTCGCTTTCCGTATCTTTTGCGAACCCAAAGTAGATAATGTAATTACCTGCCCGCCCACCTATGGAATGTATAAAGTGTGTGCTAACATTAATGACGTTGAGGTTCGGGAAGTACTCCTCACAGAGGATTTTCAATTGAAAGTGGAAGAGATATTATCTGTCCTTGATGAAAACACAAAACTACTTTTTATTTGCTCGCCCAATAATCCGACGGGAAATAATTTAAAAAGGATCGATATAGAGACTTTATTAAATAATTTTCCAGGTATGGTGATTATCGATGAAGCTTATATTAATTTTTCCCGGCAAAAACCGTTTCTCCAGGAGCTTACCGAATACGAAAACCTGGTAGTAATGCAAACACTTTCCAAGGCTTGGGGATTAGCAGCGCTTAGGCTGGGCCTCGGTTTTGCATCCGAAAAAATGATTGATCTTTTTA
>JBDTJV010000574.1:0-2908 GCA_039935675.1 Ginsengibacter sp.
AGTAAGATTTTCTAACTCAATTTTACGAAGATTTTTTAAATTAAAACTCAACGCCAGACAGGTTTTTATCAACATTTTTTCTAATGACCGCCATTAGAAATTTTCCCTAAGGACTTTTTTGGGTTAAAATGCGGCCATCGATAAAAATAAAGATCGAAGTGGATACTACTCCGCCGCTGGGCTTTAGCACAGAAGAAAAATTGTTATTAAAACCATTTTCATTCTACGTTAAATGCTTTACGTTGCCGGATCTCTTTGCTGGCAAAATGCACGCATTACTTTTTCGTAAATGGAAGGGAAGAGTTAAAGGCAGAGATTGGTTTGATATGGAATGGTATATACGAAAAGGCATTCCATTAAATCTTGATCATCTGTTAATACGTTCTCAGGATAGTGGAGACTGGAAAGAAAAATTGATGACAAAAGAGCAACTCATGACCTTATTACAAAATAAAATTCAAACGGTTTCTTTTAATAATATTCGGGAAGATGTTGTTCGTTTCATACCGGATGATAAAGTGATTGAGATATGGTCATCGCAGTATTTTAACGACCTGGTTCAAAAAATAAAATTCAGTTAAATTGAAAAGGCATCATTTGCGATTAATGATACCGAATTTCAGGAATCAGGCTGTAAATCCCGGCTAAATTGATAACACAATCGCAGGTTTCGAGTTAAGGAGATTTTAGTACAATCATCCCCCGCAATATTCCTGGCAGGCCCGCTATTAGTAACATGCTAACCAAATTCTAAAGGTGGTGTACTATTAGATGTCATTAGTACAACTGTGACAATTTCAAGAACAGATAATAATGGTTTGCAATTTGGATCCTCAGTGCAGCAAAAATAAATCTGTCAAATAAGAAACTGAAAAAAATAAATTTGTTGGGTAAATTGTTGGGTAAATAAAAAACCACTTACGGGATTATACTTCGTAAGTGGTTGATTTTCAAGTGGGCCCACCAGGACTTGAACCTGGGACCACTTGATTATGAGTCAAGTGCTCTAACCAACTGAGCTATAGGCCCAAATTACCAAAGCGGTAATTTTAAGGTTTGCAAAAATAGAAAAATTCAGCAAGCAAACACAATATTTTTCCCCTTTATCAGAAGATGTATGTAGTAAACGAGCAAATAAGCCGATTTCCTGTTTTGAAAATAAAACCTCCATAAAAAAATTCGCTTCGGATCAATAGAAATTATTTTCTTTGAGGATGCAAAATACAGACAATATCATTTTTGATCTCGGTGGAGTTATATTAGACATCGATTACAATCTTACCCGCGCCGCTTTTGAGAAACTTGGCGTTGCTCAATTCGATGAAATGTATTCACTGGCAATCGCTGATAAACTTTTTCAAAAGCTGGAAATGGGCCAAATTGATGAAAGTAATTTTTACAAAGAATTAAACCGGAGCACCGGTCTTTATTTGTCTGAGGGTCAAATAAGGACCGCCTGGAACGCAATGTTACTTTCTTTCAGGGAATCCAGTCTTCAATTCCTGGAAAATATTCGCTCAAAATACAATATCTACCTTTTGAGCAATACCAACTTTATTCACCATACTTGTTTTAAAGAAATGTTTCATCAAAAAAAAAGAACAAGGACTTTTGAAGAATATTTTAAAGAAGCTTTTTACTCTTTTGAGATCGGTTTGAGAAAACCCGATGCAGGTTGTTATGAATGGGTATTAAATAAAACCGGCTTGGAAGCGAAGAAGACACTTTTTATCGATGACTCAATACCAAATATAGAAGCGGCAAAAAAGGCAGGCATGCAAACGATATTGCTGTCAGCTGGAAATAGAATTGAGAATCTTGGGCTTTAAGATTATTTTTTTATTTCTTCAAAATCTATATAATCGCCATCTTTTTTGGGTTGGGGAGCTACGGGCTCAGCAGGTTTTGGAGTATTTTGATAGTTCCTCAGATCACTCTGCATTTTATCCTGCATATCTCCAAATTGCTTTTTAATCTTTTTGGATGATTCATAGATCGGAATAATAAAATCAAATATGAATTTATATAGAATATATATTAAAAAGATTTCGAGTGCTACTTTAAAAATACCCTCCATAAAACAAAAATAACAGTTTTTATATTAATCTCGTTTACCGTTCAGCCAAATTGCTTCAAAGATTTGTTAAGGAATGCCATTAATTAAAACATAATTTGGAGCATAATTCTCAAATTACCTATATTTGCAGCGTAAAAGATAAGTGAAGGGAACGGAAGCGTTCCCTTCTTTTATTCTTAAACGAGTACAATCAATGGCTACTTCTACAGAGACTGAGAAAATAGAGGAATTTATTAATGGTTTTGTCCAAAAGTGGCCGGAAATATTCCTGGTAGATGTAAAAATTGCTCCGGGAAATAAGATCACTGTTTTAATGGATTCAGACAAAGGATTGACCATTGAAAATTGTACAGTTATAAACAAAGCTCTTTATCATTATATAGAAGAAACCAATCTTTTTGGAATACAGAATTTTTCATTGGAGGTTTCCTCATTTGGAGTTGGAAACCCATTAAAATTGTTGCGCCAATATCAAAAAAATATTGGAAGAACAATAGAAGTGATTTTGAAAGATGGTAACCGGTTAGAAGGAATATTACTAGCCGCAGATGAAGAGAATCTTACTATTGAAGAAAAAACAGGTAAAGGAAATAAAATGACAACAACAACAACAACAATATTGTTTAATCAGATAAAGCACAGCACTGTGCTGATAACTTTTTAAAATAATAGTATGGCAAGTATCAATTTAATAGAATCCTTCCAGGAATTCAAAGACGCTGAAAATATAGACAGGCCCACTTTAATGAAAGTGATGGAAGATGTTTTTAAAACTCTTATCCGTAAAAAGTATGGATCCGACGAAAATTTTGATGTAATTGTTAATGACCA
>JBDTJV010000575.1:0-2638 GCA_039935675.1 Ginsengibacter sp.
ATTATTGAAAAAGAAGGCAATCTTGCTAAAATGTTAGGAGGGTGGATAAGAAGAATAATGGTAAACGCTTCGATTGACCTCTTGAGAAAAAAAATGATGTTGCCGGAAATTGGAGGAATTCCTGAAAATGTTTGGGACATGCACGATGACACTCCATCGGCAGAACAAATGATCATTTATAAAGAACTGGTCCTACTCATAAAGAATCTGCCACCAGACTACCGCATCGTTTTTAACATGCACGTAATAGATGGATATAAGCATATAGAAATAGCAGAAATTTTGGGAATACCTGTAGGTACCTGTAAATCAAACCTAATGAGAGCAAGGGCTTTAATGAAAAATTTTGTTAATCAAAAAGAAACACTTTCCGCATGCAGAATGTAGAAAACGATATGGATGATCTTTTCAGGCGTGCAGCAGAAAATTACCCACTCAAAAAAAGCAAGGGCGATTGGGAGAGTGTTTTGAAAAAGATATCTGTTTCTGACGAACAGGATTTGACCCTGAAAAAACAAACAAAGAATGATTCTAAAAAGATCCTGATTATTTTTTTATTGGCTGTTATTTTAATCTTATCAGCCCTTTTGATTTTTAATGCGAATCCTAAAGTAAACCCTTCCGGCAAAATAGCTTCCACCGAAAAGTTAGAAAGAAATGTATCAAATAGTGGCTTGCCAAAAGAAAGACTGGCTGTAAATAAATTGACATCAAAAGTTATTAATGTCCGGAGTAAAGCAAAAGAGATAAATCCCGGGAACAATAAAAGTTCTTTACAACAAATTTCTTTCTCTTCGAATAGCAAAGTCAATAATTTATTAGTTTACCAGGATGAAAATAATGTAAATGAAAATAGGATTGAAAAGGATAATCATTCTATTCTAAAACAAAGTGTTTTTGATTATTTCAAAAATAGTTTGCCTTTGTCAACTCAATTAATCGGGAAACAGCCAGCTATTTACATGGATAGCAATACAATTTCATCTTTAGAAAAAAAGAAATTAATTATTAAGGTGAAGCCGGAGAGGGAAAATGGATTATATGTCGGAATTAATGCAGGTCCGGATTTCAGTAAAGTAAAATCAGGAAATTTTAAAAGTCCGGGATTCAGTGCAGGAATAGTTTTAGGCTACCGAATCAACAGAAAGATTTTTGCAGAAACAGGATTTTCAATTGGTAGCAAATATTATTCAAGCGATGGCCAGCTGTTTAACGAAGAAGGCGCATCAATGCCGGATGGAATGGTCATAATGGATTTGCAGGGCTACAGCCGCATTCTTGAAATTCCTCTTAAGATCGGGTACAACATTTATAAAAAAAATAAAGAATCTTTTTTCATATCTACCGGTGTTTCAGCTTATATAATGACCATGGAAAAAAATAACTATGATGTTATGATGAATGGCAATCCCGGGAAAATGGTAGGATTGTATCAGAAAAATAATGTGAAAACGCCTGCTGCATTTAATTTGAGCCTCGGTTGGGAACATCAATTAAGACCGTTGGTCAAATTAAGAATTGAACCTTATTTAAAATTGCCACTGCAGGGTATTGGAGTAGGGAAATTACCTGTCACCAGCACAGGAATACAGATCGGTATTTACCGGGTGATAAAATAACCGAAATTTTTTCTTGGTAAAAAAAAATCCATGTTGGATACTGGCAGAAGTTTGTCCGGGATGAAAAATTTAGATATGGAATAAACCATTTTAAAAAGATTTAACGGCTTAAATATTTTCTAAACATAAAAAAATCAACAAATGAAAAAGCTCAATTTACCAGGAATGATAATGGCAACAGCCATTATATTTTCCCTCGCATCCTGCAATAAAAACCAGGACAAAGTTACCTCCCCAGGAACCAACCCATCCCAGGTAACGGACGGCATGATATCTGAAAACGGCGCTAACCCGGATGAAGCTTCTATCACACAAAACATCAATACGAGTGTGAACCAGGACAGGAATTTTGGACAGAGGGGGAGTGGCCATTACTTATATACAGAAAGTAATGAATCATCCTCAAACAAAATTTTGGCTTACCAAATCAGCAACAATGGGTCCTTACATTGGAGCAGTAGTACTACTTCCGGCGGAATGGGTAGCGGAAGCGGTTTGGCATCACAAGGTGCTGTGACCCTTAGCCAGGATAACGATTGGCTATTTGCTGTCAATGCAGGAAATAATTCTGTATCCTCTTTTAAAGTAAAAAAGGACGGGAGCCTTGTTCTTAAATCTACAAAAAATACCTGGGGCAAAATGCCGGTGAGCGTTACGTCACATGGTAACATGCTTTATGTGTTGAATCATGGAAGCGATAATATTCACGGCTTTTGGATTGGTAATGATGGAATGTTGACCGATATTAATAATTCAACCAAATCCTTGAGCGGTAGCGGCGTAGATGCGCCCCAGATTTCTTTTACTCCTGATGGTAATTTTTTGATCGTTCCCGAAAAAGCGACCAACATTATTGGTACTTTTAAAATCATGAATGGTACCCCTGCGAATGGAACTTTTAATTCTTCCGTAGGAAATACACCTTATGGATTTGGATTTTCACGCAATTACCTGGTTATTTCAAATGCTGAAATGGGAGGTGCAGGAGCAGGTTCCGGCACATCTTATATGGTTCAGGG
>JBDTJV010000576.1:0-7895 GCA_039935675.1 Ginsengibacter sp.
GTATCAAAAAATCATCCGAACATTTTCCTTGCCGGATTTCCTCAGTGAACTATTTATCTGATAAAGGTGAAAATAGATTCATGAACACGATTGTAAATATTTCACAAGACCTTTCTGCAAGGTGGAATATCGGGGAATAATATTACTAAGATTTCAGTTTATCTGCAAAAACCTTTTCCAGCTTTTCTACTTTGGGTCTAATAACATAGTAGCAATAAGGCTGCGAAGGATTATTTTTATAATAATTATTGTGATAATTTTCTGCAGGGTAAAATATGCTGAATGGTTCAATTGCAGTTACGATGGGCGAATCAAAAACACCACTTTCATCTAATGCCTTTTTGTATTTTTCGGATTTCTCTTTTTGTTCTTCATTGTGATAAAAAACCACACTTCTATATTGTGGGCCTACGTCGTTTCCCTGCCTGTTTAAAGTGGTGGGGTCGTGAGTTTTCCAAAATACTTCCAACAGCTCATCAAAAGAAATTTGCGTTGGGTCAAATTCAATTTGAAGCACTTCAGCATGGCCGGTATTCTTATTGCATACCTGCTCGTAGGTTGGATTCTTTACGTGGCCGCCGCTGTAGCCACTGGTTACCTTCTCAACTCCTTTCAATTTCTGGAAAACGGCTTCTGTACACCAAAAGCAACCGTTGGCAAAAGTGGCCGTTTCTAAAGGATTAGTCATTGATTCGAATTGAATGATTTTCAAGGCCGGCTAAACATCTTTGTAGTAAATAAACAAATACCGGCATTTTTTACTTTAGATAAAAAATACTATTTAGAATAATAATTTGAATAGTTGGAAAATAACCAGGATTATTTTACGAGTGTCACATTTACCGCATTCATTCCTTTTGGACCTTTTTCGGCTTCGTAATTTACCTTATTATTTTCTTTAATTGGTTCTGACAAGGAATTTGCATGAACAAAAACGCTTTCCTGTGTTTCCAGGTCTTTTATAAAACCATATCCTTTTTCATTATTGAAAAATGTAACTATTCCGGTGCGGACAAGATCTTCGGGATCTAAATCTTCTTGTTTTGGAATGCCAATTTCAATATCCTCCACATTGACAATTATTTTCTTTCGGGGATCTGGTGGCTTGGAAGAAAGATTACCCATTTCATCCACATAAGCAATCATGCTTTCAGGATTATTTTTATTATTTTCTTTCCTTTCCTGTTTTTTTTCTTCTTTATCTTTCCTGTTTTGTCTTTTTTTCTTTTCGCGTTCCTTTTTATTCCATGTTTCTGCCATAAATTTAAAATGCTGTTGGTTTAATTGGTTCTTTTGAACCGGGAGTGAATAGATATTTGGCTAAAAGCCTGATCGTATTCAAAGGTACTACAAAATATTCTCTCCTTAATACAATAATTATGGCAAGACCAGGATATTTATCTTTTATTTGCCTGGCTGAAAATCCGGGTTATTATACATTGACTTATCAAATAAATAATATTTTCCATCTTTATAATTTTTCCAATACCGATGTCCGATCACATCGTAAAACAACCTCCCGTCTACGCTTTTACTCGCAGCATTATCGTTCACAGAGATCACATTTGGAAAATCTGATTTTACTTTTTCCTTTTCTACCGGCTTTTCTGCCGGAGCGGAAGCAATCGCTACTGTATCTGCTTTTTTTGTTTCAGGTGCAGGTGCAGGATTAGCTTTTACTTCCGGATGGCTTACATTTTTTTCTGATGTAATTATAGTAGCTGTTTTGGTAGGAATCGTTTTCCGGCTGCAACTGCTTATAAAAATTGAAGCCAAAACCATGAATGCCGGTAATATTTTTATATTCATTGAAAAGAAATTTTCACTGTTTTGGCAAAAATGATGCCGGCAACAGAAAATGGATTTACAACAAATAGAAACATTGTAGATAAATACTTTATAAATTAAAAATCAGGCTTATTTATTTGTTTACTAATAAAAAATGGATTGAAAAATAATAGATTTATTATAAAAGTCAATCACCTTTCAAACAGGAAATAAAAAAGTTATTTTGCTGAAAAATAGGATTCTAAAAAAATAATTTTCCTTTTAATATCATAAATCGGTTACTCAAATAATTTTAATTGTAGAACTTTTTTGTTCGAAATTTAAAATTACTGAGCGATATTTGCAATTATACAATTAATCATAAAAAAATCGGAATGAAATTATTAAAGTTTGGCTCTTTTCTATTAATAATCATGATGGTATTTGCATCTTGCAAACCAGACGGAAGAATGGAGGACGATAATACACTTGATGGAACACCTTCAAATGCAGATACAGTATTGCATCACAAATTTCACGTAAACAAAGGTGATACCGTTAAATGGGAAGAAACAAACGTGCCCCAACGTTTAAAAAGATAAATACAAATAATTAAAAAAGCCGTCCTCAAAAAGAACGGCTTTTTAAATTTCATTCAAAAATATTTAGCCAAGATATGCTTTCAGTGCGCTGCTATAGCGTGCTTTTTGAAGGCGTTTGATTGCTCTCTCTTTTATCTGGCGGATACGTTCTTTCGTTAAATCATATTTCTGACCAATTTGCTCAATGGTAACACCATTTTCGCCGTCCAGTCCAAAATAAGCATTTACGATTTCTGCTTCCCGCGGGCTAAGAGATTTCAATACCCTGCGTATCTCATTTTTCAAAGAGTCATGCATTACATCTTCATCAGTTTCGCCTGCTCCTTTTAAAAGATCACCCATAGCCACATCTTCTGCTTCATGAACCGGTGCATCTAAAGAAGTATGCCTGGTATTACTTTGAAATATGTTATTAATTTCAGTTTCGCTCATTTCCAGGATCTCAGAAAGTTCTTCTGTAGAAGGTTCTCTTTCATGTTCCTGTTCAAAAGCCATGTAAGCCTTGTTGGCTTTATTATACGTGCCAATTTTATTTTGCGGCAAGCGGACTAATCTGCCCTGCTCTGCCAGCGCCTGTAGAATGGATTGGCGAATCCACCATACCGCGTAAGAAATAAATTTGAAACCTTTCGTTTCATCGAACCGCTGGGCGGCTTTAATTAATCCGAGGTTGCCCTCGTTAATAAGATCGCTTAATGATAACCCCTGGTGCTGGTATTGTTTAGCTACGGAAACAACGAAACGTAAATTCGCCTGAACCAGCTTATCCAAAGCACGCTGGTCGCCCATTTTGATCTTTTGAGCCAGAATTGTTTCTTCCTCAGGTGTGATCATGGAAATCTTTGAGATCTCCTGCAGATATTTCTCAACAGCCTGTGAATCTCTGTTGGTTATCTGGGTTGCTATTTTTAATTGCCTCATTATATTGTATTAGATTCAGAATTTATAACACTAGTAAGACGACTTTTGTTGGAAAAACGTTGCAAAGCGATGTAAAAATGTGGTTTTTACCCTTTAAAAGCGTGTGCAAAGGTACTACGCAATTTTTGTAATTCATAGCGGAATGTAAAAAAAGGGATAAGTGGTGCAAAACATTAGCTTCATATTATGATAAAATATGTTTTGGAAAATACTTCGGATGATTGTTGATTAAAGATCAAATGTACAAGTGTGCGACGCAAGGATGTTGAATGTTGGTATGCTGCCGGCTACAAAAAAATAAAATGTCAATGTGTATATCAGTCCCCAAAATGAAAACGGGTTTAATTACATTTGTTGGATGATAACAGATATGCGTTCAGATACTTTTACAAAACCTTCGCCTGCCATGTTGGAGGCAATGATGAATGCCAAAGTTGGGGATGATGTATTTGGCGAAGACCCTACGGTTAATGAACTGGAAGCTTTTGCGGCAGACATGTTCGGGATGCAAGACAGCGTATTTTGTCCAAGTGGCACCATGACCAACCAGATCGGAATAAAATGCCATACCCAACCGGGAGATGAAGTGATTTGTGATAAAGTGAGCCATGTGTATATTTACGAAGGTGGCGGCATTGCATTTAATAGTGGCAGCCAGGTAAAAGCACTTGATGGCGACCGTGGCAGATTAAATGCTCAGCAAGTTGCCGGAGCCATTAATCCGGATGATGTACATAAGGCAAAAACATCGTTGGTCTCGCTAGAAAACACAGCGAATAGAGGCGGAGGAAGTTGTTATAATTTTACTGATATAGAAGAGATTAAAGGCGTATGCCTAAATAATAATTTGAAACTACACCTGGATGGTGCCAGGCTATTTAATGCACTCGTCGCAACGGGCCAAAAACCAAATCAGTATGGTGAAGTTTTTGACAGTATTTCTATTTGCCTGAGCAAAGGATTGGGTGCACCCATAGGTAGTTTATTGCTTGGCAATACGGACTATATTAAGAAAGCCAGGCGGGTAAGAAAAGTATTTGGCGGTGGTATGCGTCAGGCCGGCTACATAGCGGCTGCCGGATTATACGCTTTACAACATAATATTGACAGGCTGGCTGAAGACCATCGGCATGCAAAACAAATAGCAGAAGCCCTGCTAAAAAAGGATTTCATTGGTAAAATGCTACCGGTAGAAACAAATATTTTAATATTTGAAGTATTGGATGGATATACACCAAAAGAATTTTGTGAGTATCTGAAAGACTTTGACATTTTATGTTTACCTATTTCTGCCACTCATGTGAGAATGGTCCTTCATTTGGACGTAACTCCAAAAATGGTTGAAAACTTGCTGCATATCATTTATGAAATGCCTTAATGGCGCTAAATAATTATTATTAACCGAATATAAAAAATTGATCAAGAAATGTTTCCAAAAGTAAACCCCACCGAAACTGCCGCCTGGCAGTCGCTCTTAAAACATAAACCATTATTTGAGAATGTACAGACTAAAGATCTGTTTTTCAATGATAAAGATAGATTTAAAAAATTCTCTTTGCAGTTGGAGGATATCCTTTTTGATTACTCAAAAAACCTGGTTACCGAAAACACAAATGAAATATTACTCGAACTTGCACGGGAATGTAAACTGGAAGAAGCCAGAGCAGCTATGTTTGACGGGGAGAAAATTAATAGTACAGAAGACAGGGCTGTTCTACACACTGCTCTCCGAAATTTTTCCGGCAAGCCGGTATTGGTGGATGGCAAAGATGTGATGCCGGAAATACAGCAGGTGCAGCGCCAGATGAAAGCATTTTGTGATAAAGTGCATTCCGGTGAATGGAAAGGATATACCGGGAAGAAAATAAAATACATAGTGAATATCGGGATTGGCGGCAGCGACCTTGGCCCCGTAATGGTAACAGAAGCATTAAAGCCGTATTGGCAAGAAGGCATTCACCCTTATTTTGTGAGCAATGTAGATGGAACACAAATAGTGGAAATATTGAAGCTGGTAACGGCAGATGAAACGATCTTCATGATTGCCAGTAAGACATTTACCACCCAGGAAACCATGACCAATGCTAATACTGCAAGAGATTGGTTTTTGGAAAAAGGCGGTAAGAAAGAAGATATAGCCAAACATTTTGTGGCGCTCAGTACCAATAAGGAAGATGTAGAAAAGTTTGGGATTGACCCGGCCAATATGTTTGTTTTCTGGGATTGGGTCGGCGGCCGCTATAGCCTGTGGAGTGCTATCGGTTTATCTATCGCAGCAACTATTGGATATGATAATTTTGAACAACTGTTAAAAGGTGCTTATAGTGCAGATGTGCATTTTAAAGAAGCAGCTTTAGAAAAAAACATACCTGTACAAATGGCGTTGGTCGGTATTTGGTATCGCAATTTTTTTGGCACAGAAACAGAAGCTATCCTGGCTTATGATCAATACATGCACCGTTTTGCAGCTTATTTTCAACAGGGAAATATGGAGAGCAACGGCAAGCATGTGGACAGGCTGGGACAACATGTTACTTACGATACCGGCCCGGTGATTTGGGGAGAACCCGGCACTAATGGCCAGCATGCTTTTTATCAATTGAGACACCAGGGCACGCCGATCATTCCGTGCGATTTTATTGCACCGGCACAAACACATAACCCGGTTGGTGATCATCACCTGAAACTAGTGAGCAATTTTTTTGCACAGACAGAAGCCCTGATGAATGGAAAAGAACATGAAAACCCTTACCGGGTATTTGAAGGCAACCGTCCGACCAATTCCTTTTTAATTAAAAAAATAACGCCATATACTTTGGGTCAATTGACTGCATTGTATGAACATAAGATCTTTGTACAAGGTGTTATCTGGAATATTTACAGCTTTGACCAATGGGGGGTGGAACTTGGAAAACAATTAGCAGGTAAAGTATTGCCGGAGCTGGAAAATGAGGACGAGATCACGTCACATGATGGATCTACCAATGGATTGATAAATGCGTATAAGGAAATGAGGAAATAAGTTACGATAGCAACCAATATTTCCAAAAAAAATATAAACTTCATAATAATTCTTACAATAAAAAAATCCCCTCTTCTGAGGGGATTTTTATTTTCAGTTAGTTTCGTTATTATTACCACTTATCTACTTCTTCTGTACTTCCATTATCAGCGGGAGTTTCATCCGTTTTAGTCTCCGTTTCGGCTGCATTTGAGACTTCTGCAGCTGGTGATGCTACTTGCTCTAATGGAGAAACAGGTGCAATATATTCGGTAGACTCAGTTGCCGGAGTTTCGCTGTTTGCTGTATTTTCGGTTGATTCAGGAGCAGCAGTTCCGCCATTGTTGTACTGTCCTTCTTCGCCCTCGTAAGGAGTATCATGATTGAATGCATCAAAATCAAAATCAGGCATCAGATCAGTTTTTACATAATCTATTGCTTCTGTAAGACCTTTTAAAAATTTATTAAAATCTTCTTTGTACAAAAAGATCTTATGACGGTCATACCCATCAGAATCAAAGCGCTTCCTGCTTTCTGTAATAGTCAGGTAGTAATCATTGCCACGTGTTTCCCTTACATCAAAAAAGTAAGTTCTGCGTTTTCCAGCTTTTATGCGTTTGCTATAAACGCTTTCCATTTTTTTGTCGTTGTTTTCGTACGCCACTTTTATTTTAATTAAATGATAAAAAAATACACTCCTTTTGAGTGTGACAAAGATAAAGTTGTTTTTGATATGACAAAATATATCAGCAGAATGCTCATTTTTTTATTCCAGGCAAAAATCATACATGCCCGGCATCGCTCTGCTGCTGCTTTTGGTACATTTCCGCATATAAACCATTCAAAGTTATCAATTCACTATGAGTACCCTGTTCCACTATCTTACCATCATCCATCACCACTATTTTATCAAAATTAAAAAGAGAAAAAATACGATGTGTAATAATAATGGCAGTACGCTCCTGAAGATATTCGTAAAGGTTTGTAATGATCGTCTTTTCTGTACGTGCATCCACAGCACTCAGGCAATCATCAAAAATTACAATTTCAGGTTTTTTAATTAGTGCCCGTGCAATGGAGATACGTTGCTTCTGACCACCACTCAATGTCACCCCTCTTTCTCCGACCATTGTTTCAAACTTTTCTTCAAAAGTATTTATCTCTGTATAAATATTGGCGGCTTTTGCAGCTTCTTCTACTTCTGCTAAAGATGCATTTGCATTTCCAAACCTGATATTATTTTTTATGGAATCGCTGAATAAAAAAACATCCTGCGGTACATAACTTAATTGGTCACGCAGGTTCTCCAATTTAAAATCCTGCACTGCTATTCCATCATACGATAGCTCTCCTTTCTGTGCATCATACATGCGCAGCAGTAACTGTGCTATGGTAGATTTGCCGGAGCCCGTTCTGCCAACAATAGCAATTTTTTCTCCTTTTTTTATTTGAAGAGAAAAGTCCTTTATAGCATGTATACCCGTATGCGGATAAATAAAATCTACATTTTTAAAATTGATACTACCGGTTAACTTTTTTTCAACTGCGCCATGTTTACTTTTTATAAGTGGGGCAGTTAATAAAAATTCGTTTATACGCCGCTG
>JBDTJV010000577.1:0-3945 GCA_039935675.1 Ginsengibacter sp.
CACACGCATCGAATCAATTTTTCCAAAGGCATAAAAGAAATTGTACACTAATAAATGATCTCCATCTTTTACGGTACGGGCTGCATAATTTCCCTGCGGCAGCAAAACATCAGCATGAAAAGAATGATATTCACCAAAAAAATCAGGAGCAAACCAATAACGCACTTTAATATCCTCACGAATGGATCCAATCAGGTAATAACGCCCGTTCAATTCAAAAACACAGGGACATTCTACATCATCATAAACACGTGGCTGAATCAGCGGGGGCATTAGCTCTACCACGTCATTGGTTATTTTTACCACGCCTACACAACCGCGTCTCGAAACCGGTCCGTCGATGGTGCGGGTGCAAACCAACAGGTATTCTTCGTCTTTATATTCTACCCAAAACGGGTCACGAAAGCTCAGCCATTTTCTTGGGTTTGTATTGCTGGTTTCGTAATAAATTCCTTTTGGACCAATGGGATAAATATCTTTTTTCGTTTTTACCCAATCAATCAAATTTTCCGATTCTGCCAGGCCGATTTTTGAGATTACGCCACGGTCCCGTCGTTGCAAACCGGTATAGTACATCAAAAATTTATTGCCCTTTTCTACTACATCCATTGTCCATAACATATCATCGTCCCATTCCCCGGGCTGGCCTACGAAGAGCGCATTATTTACCCTTCTCCATGAAATGCCATCTGACGAAACCGCATGTGCAATGTAATCATGATTAGGAATGATAAGATGAAATAAATGAAATACGCCTTTGTTATAAAGCACAGTTATATCACCAATTTCCCAATCACTAAATCCGGAACCTGAATACATAGTAGTTTTTATTTATTACAAAAAAATAACGTGCCAATTATAAGCACTTTTTCTCAAGTTACAATACGTTAAAAAATTACATTGCAACTTTCAAGCTGAACCTTGATTTAATTTCATTTATTTACTTTTACAGAAATGGCTCCTCCTGTTTCCATCTTCAAAGGGAAATACCCATTACTCTGATTAGAGTAATTTTACAAAACCCCAACAGTCGAATTTAAAAAATGAAAGAATATTATATACAGTTATTTAGTCCGCACGGTCTTATCCGTTTTAAAGATCCTGAAATAGGCCGTGATAAGGATACAGGAGGACAGGTTAAGTATGTATTAGAACTCCTGGAGCATCTATCAACCCATCCCCAGGTGCGAAAAGTGGATCTTTTTACCCGAAGGATCATTGATAAAAGAGTGTCTCCTTCTTACGAAAAACCTATTGAGATCATTAATGAAAAAGCGAGAATTGTACGTGTTACATGTGGTGGAAATGCCTATCGGCCTAAAGAAAGCCTTTGGGATCATTTAGATGAATTTATCGATAAAGTAATTCGTTTTATTGAAAAAGAAGGTGATTTTCCGGATGTGGTTCATGGTCATTATGCAGACGGAAATTATCTTGCTTCGCAAATGAGCCAGGTATTTGCAGTTCCTTTTATTGCTACAGGTCATTCTCTTGGCCGGAATAAAAAGAATATTCTTTTACACGACGGCATGCCTGAAGAAAAGATAAATGAGAAGTTTAACATAGACAGGCGCATTGAGGTAGAGGAAGAAGTACTTGACAGTTCTGATGTAATTATTGTAAGCACTCAACATGAAATTGAAACTCAATATGGCATTTATAAAAACAGGGAAAAAGGAAAATTTGAAGTAATTCCACCCGGCGTAAATAACGAACTCTTCTATCCATTTTATCGCTTAGACATGCCTTCCTTTAAAATGACGATGGAACAGGAACAAGCCTTATATCGTGTCAATTCTGATATTGAGCGTTTCTTATTTAATCCGGCAAAACCGTTGATTCTTTCAATCGGCAGGGCCGACAAACGAAAAAATTTCGAAAGGATCATTCAATCTTACGGGCAGGACAAAGAATTACAAGCAATGGCCAACCTGGCCATTTTTGCCGGAGTGCGAAAAGACATTACAGAGATGCCTGCGGATGAGCAGGATATACTTACCAATCTATTATTGTTATTGGATAAATATGACTTGTATGGTAAAATGGCTATCCCAAAAAAGAACGATCCCAAACTGGAAGTTCCGGAAATATACAGGGTAGCTGCGCGAAAAAAAGGCGTCTTTGTAAATGCCACGCCGGGAGAAAATTTTGGATTGACGATCGTGGAAGCAGCAGCTTGTGGATTACCTGTAGTAGCCTCTCCTACCGGAGGACCAAAAGAAATATTGGAGAAATGTGAAAATGGTTTGCTGGTAGATGTAGAAGATCCATTGGAAATGGCGACGGCTTTAAAGAAGATCATTTCAGACCAGGTACTTTGGGAAAAATATTCAGCGAATGGCATTAAAGCCACTAATAACTTTTATTCCTGGGATGCGCATACAGAGAGATACCTGGAAATTATCAATGAATTATTTAAACAAAAAAATTCAGAAGCGGTTAAATTTTCAAGTAAGATTCCCTATGGCAAAAAACTTACGAGAGCAAAATTGTTTGTGATCTGCGACCTTGATGGAACTCTCGTGGACAAGGAAAAACACAATGGTTTGAAAGAATTAAAGAAATGGATCGAGGATAAAAATGACCGGGTTGTATTCGGAGTTGCCAGTGGCCGGAACAAAGACATTACTCAACAAGCATTTTCTGATTATGATCTTCCTTATCCGGATATTATGATTTGCTCCGCCGGTTCTGAGATTTATTATACCGATAAATTAATTCCTGATAATGGATGGGAAAGTCACATTGAATATCAATGGAAAAGAAAAGAGCTGGAAAATGCACTCAACAAATTTCCGGGTTTGCGGTTGCAGGAAGCAAATGCGCAATGGAAATTTAAGCTCAGTTATTATGTAGATAATAATTTTACAGATGATGGTGTAGCAAATCTTTATAAATACCTGGATGATAAAAAGCTTCGCGCTAAAATATTATTAACAGAAAATCATTACCTCGATTTCTTACCTTTTCGGGCCAGTAAAGGAAGTGCAGTTCGCTATCTAAGTTATAAATGGAAAATTCCTTTAGAACATTTTATTACCGCCGGAAACAGCGGAAATGATATAGACATGCTCAAAGGCAAAGCTAAAGGAATTGTGGTAGCAAACTACAGCCCGGAGCTGGAAAGCCTGCGTAAGAACAAACTCATTTATTTTAGTAAAAATAATTTATCCGAAGGCGTTTTAGAGGGAATAAAATACCATGTTCTTTCCGTAGATAAAAGCCTGGCGAGTTAAATAGAGAGAAATGAAATTCCTGTTTATTTGTTTGTTTACTAGTATATCTAATTTTGAATTTGATAGATTACCATCTTTCCAGGTCGAAAAGCTTTTCCGCTTCCAGCCAGTTGTTTAGTCTTTCATATTTTGTTTCATTCAGATTGTGGCATGCAGAAAACATTATTGGCCTGCCATCAAAAACGGATAAGTTAAAATCATGATCGTCAATTAACACATCTCCTTTCAGAACACTTTTATCGCCACAAAAAATTCTTTTTTTCCAGGTAATAAATGGAAAATGTTTATCCAGCCACGCGACTTTATGATCCAGAGAATGAGGAAATTCCATTGCTGCCGAAGCGATATACACATCGTAGCGGTCGTGAAGCTTTTTGACAACTTCGCGGCTGTTGGCAATTACCTTAAGGTCTTTAAAAAAATCCGGTTGATGAGGGTATTCAAGTACTGCTTTTTTATGTTCATCCGGAACGATCATGTGCAGTTTTTTTCCTTTAAGATCATCTACTGAATAACGGATTCCAAAATCGCGTTCGTACCATTCAAGAAATCTTTCTATTGCATCTGCAATTACATCATCCATATCAATAAGTATACGCATGTGGTTTTAATAATTATTTTGTTTAAAAAAATGAAGAACCTGGTTTGAAAAATCCACTGTACCAGAGGCATGATCGTGATCACCTGGTACCGTTACAAATGTACTATG